>CAMLCX010000425.1 GCA_946478635.1 uncultured Pseudomonadota bacterium | reverse complement strand
TCGCCTTCCTGCACACGCCGGAAGGCCAGAAGCTCATGTGGGATATCGACGGTCTCGACTTCCATCTTTATCCCGAGTCGAATCAGAAAAAGAAACTCGATGCCGCCAAGGCGAAGGGCGCCAAAGTCGTGATCAGCTCACCGCAGTGGCTGAACAAGAACAAGCATTATGACGCCACGCAAAAGGAACTGGAAAAGATTCTTCGCGGCGAAGTCAGCTAGCCTCAGAATATCGCCCACAAAAAGGTAGGGGCGGGTTTCAAACCCGCCCCTATAAGACTGCCAGCTATTGAGGGCTAGCCGCTCAGTGGTACTCGGCGCCCGGTAGCGGGTTTTGCACCGCCTCTTCGAGGGTGGTCGCCCGCTTCCACTCGTTCGCCGGGCGGCTTTTGCCGTCAGTGCCGATCTGATCCATGGCGGAGTAGATCTCGATCTTGAAACCGTCCGGATCGTAAAATTCGAGACCGGGATTGCCTCCCGGGCCGCGCCGTCCCTCGTAGAAAATCTCGACGCCCTTGGATTTCAAAAAGGCGCGAATCTTGAATAGCTCCGAGACGGTCGGCACTTCCAACGCCATGTGATCGAACCCCACTTGGCCGCGCTTGGGCAATTCACTCTTTTCCGTCGCTTGCAACAGCGCGATGGTATGGTGGTCGGTGGCGTTACGGAAAAACACCATGCCCATCTCGTTTTTGTCGGAAAATTTAAAGCCCATGACATCGGTCCAAAACTTCGTGCTGCGCTCGATGTCGCTGACGGTCAGCACCACGTGACCGATTTTTTTGATTTTAATAGGGGAGGTGTCCTCTGCCATAAAAGGCTCCTTTCAATTTTCGCGGCGGTGCGGTGAATCCGCGCCCTGAAGTAGGGGATTTCTACCATGGAAGAACCACCAAGGCAAAGTCAAAAAACCCCGCGCTGGGCAGTTCCGGGCGCTACTTCGCTTGGAATTTTGCGACTAGTTTTCGGCCGTAATCGCGCAGCGACTTCGAATCGATGGAGCGGCGCTTGAGCATATCCAGGTGAATCATCTTCCATTGAATGCTCTTGGCCAGCGCGTGGCGCTCGCCTTCGTCTTCTACATGTTTCATCAGATCTTCGAGAATGTGCACGTCTTTGAGCAGCTCGACTTCGGGCGGCAATACGTGAGCGTTCTTGAGCACGTGGTAGCTGATGCGCAAATCCTCCGGCACCCAGCTGAGATCTTCCAATTCGAGGGGCTTGCCTTTGCCGGGTAAATTGTCGAAAGCGCCGGCCCGCTGCGCTTCCAAAATGCGCTGCTCGGCCACGTTGTGCAGAAAGGAAATCGCGCCTGTGGGCTGTGATGAGCGTTTTATGGCCATAAAAATTTGTTCAAGCCGTTCAAGTCGTTCAAATCGTTCAAGCCCCCACCTCTTTCCTCCCCCGCGATCGCGGGGGAGGACGAATTGAACGGAGCGAAGCGGTTGAACGGCTTGAACGTTTTGAACCCTAACCTGGTTTTATTTCCTCCGGCGGTCGGACATGGCGGAACATCAGAAAAAACGCCACGTCGTTGATCAATTGTAACCCGCCGCCGATGAACAATGGAAGAGTCAGCGAAACGCTTTGCATTAAATAGGTCGAAATCGTCGGGCTGATGCCGAACGGCACAACGCGCGCCAGACTGGTGACGCCCGCAGCCGAGCCGCGCTCGCTGGATTGGACCATCGCCATGGTAAACGAAGCGCGCAATGGGTTGTCCATATAAGCGAAGAACGAGCGGACGATCAGCAGTGCCGCAGCAAGAGCGAGAGTTGGCGCCAGGGGCAGGATCAGGTAGATCATTGAGGCGAAGGCATGGGAAAAGGCCATGGTTCTGACGACGCCGATCTTTCGCGCGATCACGGGGGCGCTGAGAAACGATAGCGCGGCAAGAAAATAGGAAGCAAAAAAGATGACGCCGAGGGATTTCAGCTCGACTCCGAAGCGAAGAAAGAACCAGTAGGGCACCAGCGCGCCGGCCATGCCGGCGCCGAAGTTGTCGACGACCGCCAAAGCGGCCATCTTGGTGACGAAAGCTCCGCTGCTCTTGGACATTTTCCTTTGAGTCGTGCGGGGTTGATATTGCTCACCGATGGCCCGATACACGAACAGCAGCACCACGCTGAATGCGATGGTCAGCATGAAGAGCGGCTTGTACGACGCGACGTCGCTCCAGCCCCGATCCTCTTGCAGAAACTGCGGCAGCCCGCTTGCGAGGGCGCCCAGGGAACCCATGATCGAGCCGACGCACGAATTGATGGCGAAGATCTGATTGCGATTGTCGGGCCGGCACTTTTCTGCGAGTAACGCTTCCTCCGCCGGATTGAATGGACCGCCTCCCGACCCGCCGCCCCCGGACCCGCCCGCGCCGACGTTGGCGATGATCACTGCAGCCAGGATGAAGAAAAGGCCGGTAAAGTAAACCAGGATCAGGTTGGAGATAATCGTCAGCACCGCGAGCAGCATCAAAATGTTTCTGCGACCCACCCGATCGGACAAATATCCCCAGAGCGCCGTCAGCATCGCCCCGCTCAAATAAGCGACCGTGAAAATCACCCCGATCATGACCGTGGTATATCCAAGCCGATCGAGATAGATGGCAAAGACGACGTTCAAATACGAAAAGGCGAAGGCGCGGATGCCGCGCGCGGCCATCAGCAACTTGGCGTCCCGGTGTAACTCGCGGAGTACTCCCATGACTACGCGGTGACCGCCTGCGGTTTTGCTTCTTGTTCTTCCGGCGGCTTTACGTCGCGGAAGAGAAAATAGAAAATGCAGTCGTGGGTAAGCTGCAAAAAGCCGCCGAGAAAGACGGGCACGTTCAAGGTGAACGCCTGCATGAGATAGGCGGACAGAGTCGGGCTGATGGCAACGGGAACATGGCGCGACAGCGTGGTGAAGCCGGCCGCGGCGCCACGGTCCTCGGGGCGCACGACGCCCATGATGAAAGAACTGCGCAGCGGGTTATCCATGTAAGCGAGATAAGACCGCACGATGGTCATGGTGGCGGCCATCGCAAACGTCGGCGCAAAGGGAAGCACAAGCCAGATCGCCGAGGCGAGGCCGTGCGAAAATGCCATGGTGCGCACCACGCCGATGCGGCGCGCGATGAGCGGCGCGGTCAAGAACGACATGGCGGCGAGAAAATAGGAGAGGAAGAACATAAATCCCAACGACTTCAATTCAACGCCGTAACGGAGGAAAAACCAATAGGAGATCAGCGGGCTGATCAGACCGCCGCCGAGGTTGTCGATCATGCCGAGAAGCGACATTTTAATGACGAACTTATTAGCCTTGGTGGCCAGCGGTTTTTTCTCGCGTTTTTTCGGGACGTGATGTTCGTCGATGCGCGAATAGGCGAAGATCAGAATAATACTGAAGAAGATCGTCAGGACGAACAACGGCTTGTAGGACGGGATCGGTTGCCAGCCCCATGATTCTTGCAGGTGTTGCGGCAAACCGCTCAACAGAGCGCCGAATGCGCCCATCATCGAGCCGACAAAGGCATTGGCCGAAAACACCGCGTTGCGATTTGTCGCCGAGCATTTTTCGGCCAGGAGCGCCTGCTCCACCGGGCTCATCGGACCGCCGCCCTGGCCACCCGCGCCCGAGCCGCCGGCGCCGACGTTGGCAATGATCACGGCGGCGATAATGAAGATCAGGTGACTGGAGAAAATATAGATCAAGTTGGAGACAACGGTCAGCGCGGCAAGAAGGACAAGAATATTTTTGCGGCCGTAGCGGTCCGAAAGATAGCCCCACACGGCGGTCAGGACAGCGGCGCTGGCATAGGCCGTCGTGACGACAACCCCGATGGTCACCGTGGAGTAGCCGAGCTGGCTGAGATAGATGGTGAAGATCACGCCCAGATAGGAAAACGCAAACGCACGCACGCCGCGGGAGATCATCAAGATTGCTGCGTCGCGTTGCAGATCAACGAAAACTTTTCTGATCATCGGGGCTCCGTCGCCGTATTGAGCTCGCGCTCGAAGTCGAGCTCGGTGCGGATGCCGATCGCATGGAGCGCGTCATTCGCCTCGTCGAGGGATGTTGAGTTCCTGAGTGCCCGGGCCGGGCGCGACAAAGTATCGAAGAGCTTCGAAGGCGACATAAAAAAAGTCAACGACGCCAGCGGCGTCATCTTGAGCGTGCGTTGACCGCCGCGGATGGCGCGCCGGCCCGAGGCGCCGTGAAAACACTCAAGCGGCAACGCGCTTGCTTCGGTTGGCACGGTTTTGACCACCTGTTCGAGCTCCGCGGCGATTTTCGGCGTCAACCCCCACGCGCCGAGCAAACCGCCGGTAGCACCGAGTTTGCTCAATGCCGCTTCTATTTCTTCGACCGTCAATTCGCCGTCGCTGCCGTAACCGAAAACACCCCACACAACGCGACGCCCGCGCCTTTCCAGTTCCGCGAAGGCGGCGAGCATGATCGAATCCGCCAGCGGGCTGCGCAGACCCGGCTCGTCGCCTTGAGCCAACGAATCGCCGCCGACGTCGATGCCGGCGAGCAAGTCGGTTTTAAGATGCTCCATGAGTTTTTCTAAACCGTCGACAACACCCGCGACGCCGCCATTGATATCGACCAGCAGAACATCCCGGCCGATGGCCGCCGCCATGAGCGACTCCGCGAAGAAAACGCCAGTATCGGTTTGGCTGTCGCGGTTGGCCATCCAGGCGAA
>CAMLCX010000424.1 GCA_946478635.1 uncultured Pseudomonadota bacterium | reverse complement strand
CCGTGGCCGGGGACGTAGGTTTCCACAGCGAGACTGCGCGCCATGATGTTGTCCAAAACTTTGATCCAGCCGGCGACGTTGGAAAAGAAAACGCCGGCGGACTCACCCTGCCCGGGATGAATCTCGGTATCGAGCAGATCACCCATGAGCATGACGCGCTTCTGCGGAATGTACACGCTCAAGTCGCCGGTGCTGTGGCCGCGTCCTTCGGGCGTGATCTGAAAGGTCAAGCCGCCGAAGTAGAGCGTCATCGGCCCGTCGATGCCGATGGTGGGCGCCAGCGGTTCGCCTTTTTGATAGGCCGCATAGCGCGGGTCTTTTGAGTTCCTGCGCTCGATAAACTCTTCGCGCTCCTGCATCTGCAGGTCATGTACCTGGTTCTTGGTGGCGATCCAGATCGGCGCGTCCTCGCGAAAATGCCACGCGCCTGACGCGTGGTCGCCGGCGCTGTGCGAGGTGATCAGGTATTTAATTTTCTTGTCGGTGGTCTTGCGGATGAACGCCAAGGTTTGATCGGCATTGTCGATGTGGAAGTCCAAAACCAACACGCCGTCGTTGGTGATGACGACCGTTGAATTTCCCGACCCCTGGGAGTGTTCGAGCATGTAAACGCCGTCGGTCACCTTGACCGGTGTCATTCGAACCGGGGCAGCGGCGCTGGTCGCCAGACACCAAATCAGACCTAGCATGAACGTGAAGCGAGTTTTCATTGTGCGGCTCCTGTGACGCTGGAAGAGTGTCCTTATTTAAGCAGGCCGAGCGACTTCGCCGTCTCGATGGCGCGGCGCGCGCGCTCGACGATGGGCCGATCGATCAACTGACCGCCGAAGGCGATGGATCCATCACCGCGCGCGTTGGCTTCGTCAAATGCTTGCAGCACTTTCTGGCAATATTCGATTTCTTCAGCGGTAGGACTGAAGACCGTGTTGATCGCGTCGACCTGCGAAGGGTGGATGCACGACATGGCCGAGAAGCCGAGCTGGCGCGATTGCTTGGCAAACCCGAGCAGGCCGTCGCTGTCGTTCAAATCGACCCAGACACCGTCCACCGCTTGCACATGGGCCGCGGCCGCGGCGATGACGATGGCCGAGCGCGCGTAGATCAAATCGCGCGCTTCGCCTTCACGAACAGCCGGCAGGCCGATCTCGCGGCCGAAATCTTCGGCGCCGAAAATCACTCCGACAATCCGCTCGGATGCCGCCGCGATCGCGGGCGCGTTGAGCAGGCCCCTGGGGCTTTCGATCGCAATCAGAAGCTTGACGCTGCCTTTTTCGATCTTATTCTTCGGTTCCTTGTCATTGAGAATGGCGTCGACGCGGCGTACTTCATCGGGTGTATCGACCTTGGGACAAACAAGACCTTGGAGCCCCGGCCGGACGACGGCTTCAAGATCGGCCTCCATGCGCGCGTGGCCGATGGCGTTGATGCGCACGTAGCGCGCCGGCGATCCGGGCGCTTTTTCGCGCCCGAGCGACTCGGCAATATTTTTGCGCGCCGCATCTTTCTCGTTGGGCGCCACGCCGTCCTCGATGTCCAACATAATGGCGTCGGCGTTGAGACCGAGCGCCTTGTCGATCATTCTCTGTCGGTGCCCCGGCACGAACATCCACGAGCGGATCAGATTCATCTCCCGATTCTCCTCCCGAGCTTCATTACCTGAAGGCGCAGCAAATGTCTAACCTAGTTGGGCGATGGCTCGCGCTCATCGCCCGGCATCCAGATAGTTTCAGAATCAACTCGGCGCGAAAATTTCAGCGGTTCTCCTCGTGCCGTGTTTGCACTCCAAATTCTTTTAGCGAATAACTGAAAAGATATGAAACGCTCCACGCTCAAGCTTCTAATTCCAATGGTGGCGGTTTCCATTCAAGCCAATTCGGCGACGACGCTGATCCCGCCTTATCTCGATCACATGCGTGTTCCCGTCGCGGCGATCGGCTCGCTCATTTCCTTGGCACCGATTTTCGCCCTCGGCTCCCGATTGCCGGTGGGCATGCTCTATCATCACGCGCGCGCGCGAACCGTGCTCTCTGTCGCCATTCTCGCCATGGGTTTCACCAACTATCTCTACGCCCTGGCGATCAACCCTGTGACCTTCGGGATCGTCCACTCGATGAACGGCTTTGCCTATGGCGCGGTGACGACGCTGTACATGGCATTTTTCGTCGATTCGCTGGAGGCGGACGAGAACCGCAATCACGCGATCGGCTATTACGTCGGCAGCTTGGCGATGGGTTACTCGACGGGGAATTTTCTGGGTGGCCTGACCGCCGACTACTGGGGCTACGCCTCGACTTTTGAGCTCGGCGCGTTGCTTTCTTTCATTGCCGTCGGACTTCTATGGCTTTTACACGGCGGTCCGAGTCGCACGGCGGAAAGCAAAGCGAAGGGGAAAGAGAGCCCGAAGTTGACGGCGCGCGATTCGTTGAAGGCGCTTTTGGAGCCGGAACTCGCCACCGTGGTGATTGTCGCAATGTTTCTAAACCTACTGCACCAGATGGGCGGTGTGTTTATTTCGTTATATGGCCTCGCCGTCGGTATGAGTCTTACGCAAATAGGTATCGTCCGCGCCGCTTACGCGGGTTGCAACGCGGTCACCCGGCCCATCAGCGGACATGTGGTGAACAAGATCGGCCATCGCGGCTTGTCGTATTTCGGCTTGCCGTTGCAGTCTTTGATTCTCATGCTCGTTCCCTTATTCACCGGGTTTGGCGCGATTCTGATCGTCTACGTGGCATCCGGACTCCTGCGCGCGGTTGTCGTCGTCGCCAATGCCGTCGGACTTGTGCAGGACGTTCCCGAAACCCGCGTGCGCCGCGGTCTCGCGTCCGGTGTTTACAACGCCGCGGGCGATCTCGGCAATATCTTGGGACCGTTTATCGGCGGTATCATCGCGCAGGCCACGGGCATAGCCAGCGTTTTTGTCGTCGGCTCGCTAGGGTCGACGGCATTGTTTCTGATCGGGGTTTTTTGGGTTCGGCGGCTCAAACAGGCCGAGGAGTCTCATCGTGTGTCGGCGGGCGCCTAGACGATTTTTCCTCAATGAGCCGAGGCAACGTTCCTGCGATTGCCGGACGAGTCAGGCCTCGCTCAATTCACCGTTTGAGCGGCACCGAAGCTCGGATGCAGCGTCCAGCACTCTAAACGGCCGCAATTTCGAATTTCTTGCGTGAATTCGACGCGCGTGTTAAACGTCTACGCCAATATGAAATTGAAGCGAGCCCGCCTCCGCTTGGCGCAATTTGTCGCGCGATGCGATGGTCTTGGCCTGATTTCCAAGCAGAGATGGATCGGCATGGATAAGAATACCCACGCCTTTCTGCCGATATTGTGCGAGCGCGGGACGGATCACTCGGTTTTGATCATCGCGTTTTCAGGCGGCGCACAGAAGCTCGACGTTCCCGTCCATGAGTTTTTCGAGATGACAAAAACCCTAGGCTATGATCGGATCCTGCTTTGGGACAGATATTACATGTATTATCACTACGGCGTGGATCGCGAGCGGAGAGATTGGCCGAGCTTGCTAAAATATCTCAAACAGGAAATTGCCCGTTTGCAGCCGAAAACAGTTCTCTGCGTGGGAACGTCGTCCGGTGCCTACGCGGCGATCGTTGCCGGGCATTATCTCAAAGCCGACTTCGTCCACGCGTTCGGCCCGCAGACCAAAATCGCCCTCGACAGAAATGGCATCCGGTATGCGCGCCATCCGATCCATCGCTGGCGCATGTCGATTTCCCGTCGGGTTTACAAAGAAGCGCTGGATTTGGTTCCGCTGCTCGGGCAGTTTAATGGCAAAACCCGCTACTTTGTTCACTACGGCAGCGGGCACCAAATCGATAAGGGGTTCGCGGAGCGAATTGCAGGCATGCCGTCGGTGACCACGCTCGGATACCCGAGCGACGCGCACGCGATCGCTATATTTCTGGCTAAAAGAAAGTTTCTTGGTCATGTGTTGGTGATTGAAAACCAAATGCGGCTCGAGGAAATTGCCAAGAAGCACTTCAAAGATAAAATTCGCATTACTTTGCCGGGAAACGAAATCAATCCGCCGCGGGAACCACTGAGCGAAGATATCTTACAATTGACTCTATCGACGACGTAACCCGGCTTAAGGGGGCGTCTTCGGAGATATGAATTTCAAATTCGTCTTCGAGAGCCACGATCAGCTCCAACATTTGCAATGAGGTCAGTTCCAGACGTTGCTGGTCTGGATCATATCGATCGCCCAAAACGCGCACGATCGTTTCCACGACCTTTTTCCGCAATTCCTCAATCTTGCGATCGGATCTTCGTAGAATCATAGCGTTTGATTTTTCCGGTCTGAGTTTTGTGAAGCTGGTTGACGATTTCGATTTGTCGTACGGCCTTGAACACGGACAGGGAACGATTGACGTACTGCAGGATCTGTTTCTGGGTGCGATCGGATCCAGGCCGCAGCACGACTTTGGCGTGCGGGACCTCGCCAAAGCGGCCGTCTTGGGCGGCGTATACGTGGGCCTCTTGGACGTCCACGTCGGACAGCAAAATATTTTCGAGTTCGCTGGGAAAAACTTTAACGGCGCCGACATTGATCAGCGTCTTGGCGCGGCCCGTCATCCAATAGTAACCGTCCGTGTCTTTGCTGGCGATGTCGCCGGTGCTAAACCAGCCATTTTCCAAGACTGCCGAGCGCGGTGTCCAAGGCGAATAATAGCCGGAAAACAGGCCCGGACAGCGGACTT
>CAMLCX010000423.1 GCA_946478635.1 uncultured Pseudomonadota bacterium | reverse complement strand
TGCCCACGTCGAGAGCGGAAAATCTTTTGCCCGCGAACCTGTCCGCGACCGATTCGAGGTATTCCATGCAGCCGCGCGTGGTCGCGTGCGTGCCCGTGCCAAAAGCCATGCCCGGCTCGATGGTGATCACGCGGCGGCGGCGGAATTTTGGCGGCTCAAGCCAGGGTGGCGTGACCCAGAAGGACTTGCCAACTCGCCGCGGCTTGATGAATCGCTTCCAGGAGTGCTCCCAGTTTTCCTGTTTGATGACTTTCCAGTGCAGTCGCGTTTTCTGCGGACGCGGCGACAGCCGGGCGAGGGCCGCGACAAACCGGCCGAGGTCTCGACGCAACGAGCCGGCGAGCGGCGCCGCGAAAAAAGCATCCAAGCCATGCTTTTTAAGCACGACGCCCGGCGCGCCGCGCTCCATCAAGAAATTTGCCAGGACGTCGATATTCGCGGGGCTCGTGCGCACCGTAAGTTGCGCCCACGACTGTGCCACGGGTTTTTATGCCATAGGTGAAAAATCGGATCAATTCGCCGGTTTTTCAGAGACGAAGATTTCACCACGAAGGTCACGAAGTTCACGAAGTTTGCGTAGGGGCGGGTTTGAAACCCGCCCTTACCTCACGCCCTACGTGTCCTTCGTGCGCTCCTTTGAAAGATACGTGTGCGTCGATGATCGATAGGACGAAGAACCCGAATACGAGAAGTGACCGCAGCATTCCGTCATACCCGCCCTTCGGCCGCGCTCAGGATAAACTCCAGCGGGTATCCAGGCTAATTGGGGCGGCAAACAAACCTGGATTCCCGCGTGCGCGGGAATGACGAGTGGCGGTGACAACGTGCGGAGAAAGGTCCCTCCATTTTCATTCTCAGTGGGCGCGCGGACGCTCATGAACCACTCGGTCGTGACTCCTGGGCATTTGATTTGCGGCACTGCCGACGCTTTTTATCCGCGCGCTTGTTAAACTCTGCGCTTCCAGATATTGAAATTGATTGGCCGCTGAAAGGAGCATCGAATGAAGTTAGCCACCCTCAAATCCAACGAGCTTGCGATTGCAACAAACGACGCGTTGCTTCCGATCGGCAATGTCCTGCCTGCGGGAGCGACGATGATCGATTTGATCGTCGCCTACGACGGTATCAAGGGCCGACTGGATTCCCTCGCCGGCGGCAGCGGCAGGAAGCTCGATGCAAAACTGCTCAAAGCGCCGGTCGAAAGACCGTCAAAGATTTGGGCGGCGGCCGGCAACTACAAGCGCGGCACTCAAGGACTGGGAGATGCCCGGGGCAGGGGAACGGCCGCCAAAACCTCACCCGAAGAGTTACTCGAGAATATTTTTCTGAAGCCGCCTTCAGCGATCACGGGACCTGAAGAAAATATTTTGATCCCGAAAAACGCCGATTCGATTTTTCCAGAACTCGAGCTTTGCGTCGTGATCGGCAAGCAGGCGCGCAATGTGAGCAAAGAGCGCGCCTTCGACGTTATTTTCGGTTACACCATCATGCTCGACGTCACGGCGCGCGGCTACGGCCTGAGCAAAAATCTCTCGGGCACGCGAAACGTGCGCAAAGGCTTTGAAACCTTCGCGCCGATCGGGCCGTGGATCACGACCAAGGACGAAATCGCCGACCCGCACAATCTCTGGATGAAACTGTGGATCAATGGCGAGCTCAAGCAATCGGCCAGGACCGACGCCATGATCAACGACATCGCCACGCAAGTCAGCTTTCTGTCGCAAGTGACGACCCTGTTCCCGGGCGATTTGCTCACGACGGGAAACCCCGATTCACCTGAATTTCAGGAAAAGCTCAAGCCCGGCGATGTTTTGAAGTCCGAGATCGAAGGCATCGGCGCAATGATCAACGGCGTCGCCAGAGAGTAAAAGCATACGCAGCCGCAAGCTGCGGAGTATCAGATCTCGGCGATGAAACTTGCTTTAAAGGCGTCACCCCCGAATGTTTTTATCGGGGGTCCAGTTCCGAATCCCGCCCTGGATTCCCGCTTAAAGCATGCGGGAATGACGGACTTCGGATAGGCAATTTACGTAATTCAGCAAAAATTCGATCGGCTTTCGCGCTTGAGTTTGGGCTTTCGTAACTACAAATAAAACCTATGATACGCATCGCGCCTTTTCGAGGAGTTCTTTACAGTCAGAAAAAAATCCGCGATCTCGCCAAAGTGATCGCGCCGCCCTACGATGTCATTTCGAAGGTTGAACAGGAGCGGCTCTATAAAAAATCGCCGTACAATTTCGTTCGGCTGGACCTGAGCCAGGAGCCCGACTCCTACGATGCCGTCGCCCAGACCTTGACCGAGTGGCAGGAGCAAGGGATCTTCGAGCGCGACGGCCAGCCGGCGATTTATTTTCTAGCGCAAGACTTCAAGCTCAAGAGCGGCGAAGCAAAAACGCGCCAGGGATTCATCGCCCTGATCCAACTGCAAGATCTCGGCGCCGGCGATATTCGGCCCCATGAAAAAACCCACGACGCGCCGAAAGAAGATCGTTTGAAGCTGATGCTCGCCTGCCAGGCGCAGCTGAGCCCGATCTTCGCCCTCTACGCCGAGCCTAAGCAAACGATAAACCGCATCCTTGCGGTGGCGGTCGAAGGCGTCGCACCATCGGCTGAAGCCGAACTGGATAACGGCGATATTTGCCGCATGTGGCGCATCACCGATCCGGCGGTCATCGAAAAAGTTCAACGAGAAATGCAGGAACAACAGTTGTTGATTGCCGACGGCCATCACCGCTACGAGGCGACACTAAATTATCGCGACCATATGCGGCAAGCGCGGGGCCCATGGAACGGCCGGGAATCTTTCAACTACATCATGGCCTACTGCGCCAATATCGACGATGAGAACGTCGTGATCCTGCCCACCCATCGCCTGGTGCGCGGGTACGTGCACAAACCTTTTTTAGAATTGGAAGAAGCGCTGCAGAGTTTTTTTTACGTGGAGCAGCATCCCAAGACGCCCGACGGCAAAGTCTCGTTCTTAAAGGCGCTCAAGGCGGCGGCCAAGAAACACCGGGTGATCGGCGCGAGCTTCAAACGCGATCCGCGCTATTTGATCCTGCGCCTGAAGAACAAGCGAATCTTGCAGCGCTTGGCCAAAGATCTGAGCGCGCCGCTCCGCGAGCTCGATGTCACCACGCTCCATTTGCTGATCCTCGAGCACATTCTCGGCATGGCTCCCGAACTGCAGGAGCGCGGCGACACGATTCAATATTCGCAAGACGAAGAACTCGTGCTGCAAACTCTGGAGAAGGAAGATTTTCAGGCGGCGTTTATATTGACGGCGACCAAGGCCGGGGAAATTCAATCCATCGTCGCCGGCGGCGACAAGATGCCGCAGAAGTCGACTTATTTTTATCCGAAGCTCCCGTCCGGCCTGGTCATCAATAAGATCGACCCGGAGGAGCAGATCGAAGACCCCGCGACGTGAGAATGGTGCGGGACACAAATCGCCTATCGACAATTTTCCTGCGACTATACAAGAAAAAAGCGGAAGAACATTCAACAATGCTCGTCCGCTTTCAATGATGAATTTTGTCAACCGGGGCAGCCTGACGCCGGGCAACTCCTACTTGACGTCACCTGCTTTGGGGGCAGCTTTTTCGAGTGTGAGCCTTCTCTCGCCCGTTTTGCCGCCCAAATCGGCCGTGCCCACAAGCTTGTTGTCGCCCACCAACTTGAGTTTCACAGGATTTTTCGCGTTACCTGAAGCAAACTCAACATAGATTTCGCTGTCTTTCGACGTCACAGTTATTTCGCTTCCGCCAGTCGTCTTGTCACTTTCCAATCCCGCTGTGGCGTACCTGCCCCGTGCGACCCACTCTCCTTCGCCCTTTGCCTTTACCGAATTAATGGTAAGCGTTCGCCCCATTTGGCCACGCGAGATCTCTAGCTGCCCTTCCCAGGTACCAATCAGCGCTTTTGTTGGATCAACCTGCGCAAACGAGAACATTGCGCCCGCGAGTAACAATACTGGAATGAGATAGAAACGCATCATGCTAATCATTTGAGAACCTCCAATTTCAACTGTTTGCATACCAGGACTCGTGCCCTCTGGTCAAACCGAATGAAAAATCATCGCAGCGGCTTTATCAGCCGCCCATCCCCCGGCTTGCCGACAATCTTGCCGTCGAGCA
This sequence comes from uncultured Pseudomonadota bacterium, assembly GCA_946478635.1. The sequence continues at coordinate 582 of CAMLCX010000423.1, read as the reverse complement.
TCACGGTCTTGCCGCGCACGATCGTGCGCACCGGCACGCCTTTGACCTTCCGGCCGTTATACGGCGTCCAGCCGACTTTGGTGTAGGTCGTGTCGTTGGAGATGATCGCTTCCTTGTTCATGTCGACGATCACCATGTCGGCATCCGAGCCGGGTTGGATCACGCCCTTGCGCGGGTAGACGTTGAAAATCTTCGCGGCGTTGTAGGAGGAAATTCGCACCAACCGATCGAGTGTCAACTTGCCCTCGTTGACCGCGGTGAGAAACAGACTGAGATAATCCTGGATCTGCGGTTCGCCGCCGGGGCAGCTCCACATGTCGGTCCAACCTTTGTCTTTTTCTTCTTTTGTGTGCGGCGCGTGGTCGGTGCCGATGATATCGACGGTGCCGTCATTGATTCCCTTCCACAGCGCATCCACATGCGCGGGCGGCACCCAGAAGCCAAGACAGTAAGGCCCCAGCTTCTCGACGTTCTCCCAGGTGCCCAGGAACATCGCCCAGGGATTCACTTCGCAGCTGCACGGCCTGCCTTCATCCTTGGCGCGGCGCAGCATGGCCAAACCTTCCGGTGTGGTCATGTGTA
>CAMLCX010000422.1 GCA_946478635.1 uncultured Pseudomonadota bacterium | reverse complement strand
CCACCAGCTCGGGATGCTCGATCAAGTTGGTCGCATGGGTGACGACGCCGGGGATGAGCACCGTTCCCTCTGGCGGCTTGACGTCCTGCCACACCTTCCATTCATGCTCGTGGCGCACGTTCGCCGCTTCGAACAGATAGGCGCCAGCCTTGACCCTCAGAAATAGCGACTGGATGTGCTTGATAGGAATGTCCGTGCTATGCGGCCCATGCCAGCTGCCCCAGCAAATATGGTAGCGGATGCGCTCCCGCGGAATCTCGGCCAGAGCGTAATTCGTCGCTTCGATGCGCACGTCGCAAAATTTTTGAAAGTCCTTCAGATTGATAGCGGGCAGCAATTGGTCCCAACGCGCGGTAATCCATGGATCGTCCAGTTGAATGAGCAAGCCGGCGTCGACGATCGCCTGGTATTCCTGCTTGAGCGCATCCGCGATGGCGTAAAGGTACGCCTCCTGATTTGGGTAGTATTCGTTGGGGCGGTCGGTCTCCACGGTAATCGGCGCGGCAACCGGCATGAACGCTTCCGCCACGCTTACCTCCGCCAGCGCCGCCTTGAAATTGGCGATGTCGATCTTGAGGAGCGTCGGATTGTAAGTGATCGGTCCCGTGCACACCCATTTCGCGCTCACCGGACGATGGGATCTCGTAAGACTGTCATACTCTCGATAGAAGTCGGCAAAGTCCCTGCGGTCCTTGCCCCGCGATACGCCGGACTCGCGGGGATCGCCCGGCCGGCGTTCGAATCCGCCGAGCCGTTCATTGATATAAGCCGCGAAGCCCGACTTGCCGAACTCGCCGTCGCTGACGACGTCGATGCCAACTTCGGCCTGCCGGCGCACGACCTGCGCCACCCCTTTGCGCAAACTCTCGGCAAAGCTTTCCCGGTCGTAGGGCTCTTTGTTTACCCTGGCCCGCATGGCATCGATAATTTCCACCGGGCGCGTCAGGCTGCCGACGTGGGTCGTGAGAATTCTTTCCGTGCTGCGCTTCATGGTTATGCGTTCGCGAAAATTGAGAACTTACTTACGTTCTCTTCGCAGTCGGTCGGCTATTTCTTCGTAAATCTCTCGCCGGTGGCCAATGGCGAAAATCCTAATCACTCGGGCTTTGCGATCCAGTTCATAAACAATCCGAAACCGCCTGACTTTGATTCGCCGCAGTCCGATCAATTCTCCGATAAGCGGCGCGCCGGCGAATGGATCGGCGCTTAGAGATCGAAGTGCCTGTTTAATGTCGCTGTCGCTCTTGAGTTCCGGAGGTAAGTGCCGAACAATCTCCGCGACGTGGGGCGGGATACCGGGCCGATACCCGGGCATCAACGCTTCCGGCGTTTGCGCGCAACGAGAGATTCTCCGAAGAGGGCTTCGAAAGATTGCCCCTGCCGTCCCTTGACGTAGAAACGCTTGCTCTGCGCGATCTGCTTCATGGCTACCGAATCGCACAAGACATCCAGTGTCTCCTTCAAACGCTCGTACCCGGTGTAATTCACCAGCACGGCTGCCGGCTTCCCATTGCGCGTGACGACAATCTCATCTTCGCGCTCTTCGACATTGGAGACGAGCTCGGGCAATCGTGTTTTTACCTCTGAGATAGGCATCGTTCTGGACATTGCGCGCGTGCTCCGTTTCGACCAGAATTCTGGTCAACTTCAAAATTACCCGACCGGCCGGCGTTCGTCAAGACAAGAGGCCGCACGGGGTGCCACCCGCGGGCGTCTCTAAGGTTTCCACCCCGCCTTCGTCAGCTCGCTGTCCGCTTTCTTGGCGAAGCTGAAATCATAGGCGCGCTCGATGGGCACTTCCTTGGTGACGTTGAGGACCTCGCGGACGATGTCGAGATCGTTTTTCTGCGTTTCTTCGTCGACCACGCCGTTGGTCGTGAAAGTTCCGATCATGCCGTCGTAGGTGCGCGCCGCCAATTCCCTGTCCAACTCGGAAAATTTCATCATCGTATCCATCGCGGCCGCGCGGTTCTGCTTGACCAGGCGCAGCGCTTTGAGCAGGGCGCGCATGAATCCATGCATCAGCTTCGGTTTCGCCTTGATGAATTGGTCGTTGGTGGCCACCGTGCCCCAGGAATTTTTCACTTCTTTGCCCAGATACAGGATCTCTTTCAAGCCTTGATCGAGGGCGGCAAAGCGTTCCTCGGAACTCAATAGTCCTGCGTCGACGACCCCCGTCTGTAGCGCCGCAAGGCGCTGGCCCGGCGGCAGCGCGAGAAAGGTCAAATCCTTGTTGGCGTCAAGGCCGTACTTTGGCATGACTTTTTTCAACATAAATGTCGCCACGGCGGCGATGCCGGTCACGGCGACCTTTTTATTCTTGAGATCTTTGAAAGCGCTGTACTGGGGCCGGACCATCAGCCACTGCAGCACCTGATCGTTGACGGCCAGAACGGTTTTGAGCGGCGCATTGCCTTGAGTGACGGCAACCAGGGCGCTGCTGCCGGAACCGGTGAAATCCATTTCTCCGGCGAGCACGGCTTGAAGGCCGGGAGTGGAGGCCATGACGACAATATTGAGATCGATCCCTTCCTCCTTCATATAACCCCGCTCCTTGGCGAGCGGAAAGATGATGAACTGAAACGATTTGGACGGCAGAGTCACATTGATTTTATCGAGGGCGAATGCCGATTGGCCTGGGAGCGCCAACACGGCGATCAGCAGCGACGACATCATCGACAGGGTTATTTTTTTCATGGTTCAGGTCCTCCTGGAAATAGGCCGCCGAGCAGGCGGCGAAACCGGTTCAAGGCCCACATTATAAAAGCCACTTTTCTAAGTCGAGGAAAAAATTTAAGGGCTTTGAGAGGACACGTTTGTATGCGGACGTTGTTGCCGTCACCAAGGCGCGCGGTCTTGAACCGCACTATATAAAAGTTATGAAGTTCTTAGGGGGAGCAAAGGCTTTCAGGAGGACCAAAATGGCAACCATCCGTCATCAGGTTTTGATCAACGCGCCGGTGGCGAAAGTGTACGAAGCGATTTCCACGGCGGAAGGAATCAGCACCTGGTGGGACAAACAAACGCCCACCGAAACAGATCGCGGCCTGGTCTTGGAACACAATCCGGGTCCGGAGCACGGCGTGGTGAAATTGAGAGTCGTCGAACTTGTACCGAGCAAGCGGGTCGAATGGGAATGCATCAGTAGCCATCCCAAGAGCAGCCCGGCCTCCGCCTGGACCGGTACACGCTTCATTTTCGAGATTGCCGAGCGCGATAGCGCGGCTTCGTCCGCCTCCAAGCCCAATCAGGCACGCGCCACCGCATTGGATTTTTGCCAGGAGGGTTACGATGAACGAAGTGAATTTTTTGAATCCAACAAATTAGCCTGGGAGGAAGTATTACAAAACCTAAAGAAAGTAATGGAATCGCAGCGCAGCTAACGGACCCGCATGTGTCTCTGTGCTCTCGCTTCTAGGGCTCTCCGAAGCATCTCGTCGCGTTGTCCCACAGCATTTTTCGCATGACCTCTTCTCCCAGGGAATTCCACGCCAGCACCTTGTTTGTCGATTCGGGGAAGCGGGATTCCGCGTGGGGGTAATCGGAGGAATACATGAGGACGCCGTCGCCGAGGAAGTCGGTGACCATGCGGGCCATCTTTTCGCCCTCATGGATCACGACGCTGGCGAAGAAGCGCCCGCCGGTCATGTATTCGCTCGGCTTACGAGCCTGATGGTCCGGCAGGGCGTAGGACATGTAAATGCTTTGATCGTCCATGCGTGCGGCCCAGAACGGCAGCCAGCCAAAGCCGGACTCGAGGATGCAGTAGCGAATGTCGGGATAGCGGTCCATAATCCCGGCGCCGAAAAATGCCGTCACGGCTCTCATCGCGCCCCACGGGTGCGAGGCGGTCCGGCCGATGAATGGGTTGTCCCAGAGATCGCGGTAGCCGGGATAGCCGGAGGTAAAACTGTGATGCGCCACGCACAGGCCTGCGTCGTTGGCCGCGGCCCAGATCGGCTCCAGGTCGGGGTGATCGATGGGAACGCCTTCAGCCAGGTTGGGATGGATGCCCGCGGCCCAGGGCGCACGCGCCCATGCTTTGATTTCCTGCACCGATGCCTCGATCGCCCGGCTGCTCACCACAATGAGAGATTTCAGCCGGTGCGGGTGCTTGCTGCAGAAGTCATCGGTAAAGCGGTGGTTGGCCCGGATAAAACCGATCTCAACCTCGACGTCGTCGGTGGCCGGCGGTAGTCCGGGAAGCATGAGCTGAACGTCCACCCCCTCCTCGTCCATATCCCTGATGCGCGCCTCGGCGTCGTCATCGGATCCGCCGGGCGTAGGAAAGCGGCTGCCCATGAACTTCGGGAAATGAGGCTCGCTATGTTCCCTTGGGCCCGCTTCTCCTAAAACCCGCAGTTCCTCACGCCAGCCGGCTCGATTCTTAAAACGGTAACGGTGGCGATACGGCGCTTCGAGAATCTCGCCGGCCCAGCCGACGCGAAAGGGAACCTTGCAACTCGCCCACTCAGGCAGCCGCCTGCGCATGGCGCCGTCGAAATAGGGCTCCAGGGTTTCGGCCGAGGGATTGAGGTGGGTGTCCGAATCGAAAATCTTAAAATCGTTGCGCATGGGTGCTCCTTCCTCGCCTGCCTGGCGACGAGTTTGAAGCTATCCATAGCACGACCATCGGCGCTCGTGAACATTGTATATACTGGCGGAAATTTCTAGTGCCGGAGGCGGAGAGCTTTTCTGGCGGGGCACTGAACCAAGCAGG
>CAMLCX010000421.1 GCA_946478635.1 uncultured Pseudomonadota bacterium | reverse complement strand
CGACTCATGCCTCACCGAATCACCCGATCCGCCCGCGCCAGCACGTTTGGCGGAATCGTCACGCCGATCTGCTTTGCTGCTTTTAGATTGATGATCAGCTCGAACTTCTGCGGCTGCTCCACAGGGAGATCAGCGGGCTTGGCGCCCTTGAGGATCTTGTCCACATACGTAGCGGCGCGCCGGTCCAAGTCGGTGAAGCTCACACCGTAGGTCATAAGCCCCCCGGCTTCGACGAATTGCGGATCGTAGTATATCGCTGGTAGCCGGCTCTTTACTGCGAGTGCTACAATCTGTGTTCGCTGAGAAAGGAGGACGGAGCCCGCCATCATGAGGAATGCGTCAGCCCGCCCCCTACTTGCTGCTCGGAACGCAGTCTCAATGTCCTTGGGACCCAGTACGTCAAGGTATTGGAGCTTCACCCCGAGCGCCGCTGCGGCGAGTTCCGTCTCTTTTAACGCCTGTGCGTTGCCCGGCATCCTCGAACTCCCGAGGACGGCAACGCGGGAGAGCTTAGGAACGACCTCCGTCAGAATCTCCAGTCGTTTTCCGCTTGTCTCCGGACGTAGGGTTGCCAATCCAGTGATGTTCCCGCCAGGTCGCGCGAGGCTGGCGACGAACCCGTTGCCAACAGGGTCGGGATCCTGCCTCATGACGATGGGAATCGTTAAAGTTGCTTCCTTGGCGGCACGGGTTACTGTCGCACCGCTCGTAACGATGACGTCTACCTTGAGACGCACTAACTCGACCGCGAGCACCGGGAGGCGATCGGGTTTTCCCTCCGATGACCGGTACTCAATGAGAATGTTTTTTCCCTCGACGTAACCGAGCTCACGTAGCCCCTGCCGGAAGGCCTCGAGGCGGGCCGAGTTAGGGGAGGCAGGAATTTGCAGGTATCCTATCCGCGGGATTTTTGTTGGCTGCTGCGCCGAGGCCACAACCCCACATGTTACGAATGTGACAACGAGAGCAGCAATCAACACCCATTTTCGTCTGCGGGGCCGCTTTTGGATTTTGGATTTCCGATTGTCGGAGAAAACCAGCAAATGTTTCAGCAATCGCTTGACCATGATTTTTTGGCTTCCAAAATTCTTACTGTTGCCTATTGCCTGATGCCTGTTGCCTTTTTCACTTGATCACCCGGTTCGCCCGTTCGAGTACGCGGTTCGGAATTGTCAGACCAATTTGCTTCGCTGCCTTAAGATTGATGATGAATTCAAATTTCGTCGCTTGCTGCACCGGCAAATCAGCCGGTTTGGCGCCTTTCAAGATCTTGTCCACGTAAACAGCCGCGCGACGAAAGAGATCATCGTAGTCTGTCCCGTAGGACATGAGACCACCCTCATCGACAAACTCCTTCTGAATGTAAATGGCCGGCAACCGGTATTTCCCGGCAAGCTCGACGATTCGCTTTCTTTCGGCTAAAAAGGGGCGAGAGGCGCTCGTCATAATCGCGCCCACCTGCTTTTGCTTGGCGGCTTGAAAGGCGCTCTCAAAACCTTTGGCGTCGGGTCGAGTCGTGATCTCCTCCAATTTGAGCTTGAGTGCCTGAGCCGCGGGCCTGAGCTCTTTCAGTTGGATGTTTCCTCCGCCGCCGCCCGCCGTCCAGAGAAGTCCAACTCGCGCAAGATTGGGGATCACGTCCTTAAGCACCTCCAGCCTTTTGGTGTTTAGTTCAGGCGTTAAACTCGAAAATCCTGTGACGTTGCCGCCCGGCCGTGCCAGACTGGCGACCAAACCTAGCCCTACGGGATCCGGTGCGCTCGTAAACACGATGGGGATGGTAGTAGTCGCTTTCTTCGCCGCTAACGCCGACTGCACCCCTGTGACTACGATCAGGTCAATCTTCGCACTAACTAACTCCGCCGCGAGTTCAGGCAGACGCTCACGCTTTACCTCCGCGAATCGATACTCGATGGCGATATTTTTTCCTTCGATCCATCCAAGCTTGCTCAGATCTTGCCGAAACGCCTCCAAGAAGACCGCGCTGCCGGAAGCAGTACTATTATCCAGGAAACCTATGCGGAAGATTTTCCCTGCCTGCTGCCCTGCGGCTGACGCGCAAAGCGCAAAGAGCATGGCGCAAAGAGTAAAGCTGACTACTGACCACTGACGACTGACTACTTTCATTTGATCACCTTGTCGGCTCTGGCTAGAACCGCAGGCGGAATCGTCAAACCTATCTGCTTCGCAGTGTTTAGATTGATGGCAAACTCGAACTTCGTTGCCTGCTGCACCGGCAGATCAGCCGGTTTGGCGCCCTTAAGAATCTTGTCCACGTAATGGGCGGACTTGCGCAACAGATCATCGAAATCTACTCCGTAGGACATGAGACCACCCTCATCGACATATCCTCTTTGCGGGTAAATAGTCGGCAAGTGGTGTTTGTTCGCAAGCTCGACGATCCTCCTTCGTTCAGCGAAAAATGGGCGACCAGCAGCCGTGATCATCGCGTCAAGCTGCTTGCGCGTTGCGGTTTGAAAGGCGCTCTCTAAGCCTTTGGGATCGGGTTGAATTTCGATCTCCTCCAACTTGAGTTTCAGAGCCGTGGCCGCAGCCCGGACTTCTTGCAGTTGGGGTGCTGTGCTGGTGCCTGGCGTCCGCAGGAGCCCGACTCGGCCGAGCTTAGGGACCGCGTCCTTGAGTATCTCTAGTCTTTTGCTATTTAGCTCAGGCGCTAGACTCGAGAGCCCGGTGACGTTGCCTCCCGGCCGCGCCAAGCTGGCAACCAGACCTCCAGCCACTGGGCTGCCAGCGGTCGCCATCACTATCGCTATGGACGAGGTGGCGTTCTTAGCCGCGGACGCTGGCTGTTGCCCCATGGCGAGGATTAAGTCCACCTTGAGACGAACCAACCCAGCCGCAAGCTCAGGCAGGCGTTCATTCTTTTGCTCGGCAAACCGGTACTCGATGGTAATGTTTTTTCCTTCGATCCATCCAAGCTTGCGCAGCTCTTGCCGGAACGCATCCAGGAGAACCGCGCTACCGGACGCAGTGCTATTATCCAGGACACCTATGCGGGCGACTTTCCCTGTCTGCTGCGCCCGGGCGGAAACGCAAAGCGCAAGGAGCATGGCGCAAAGAGTAAGGCCGACTACTGACCACTGACTACGGACTACTTTCATCGAATGTCCCCCACGCCTCAAGCCTGTCCTGAGCAAGGTCGAAGGGCCTCACGACTGTTGCCTATTTTCATTTGATCACCCTATCCGCCCGCGCCAGCACATTCGGCGGAATCGTCAGGCCGCAGGGGCGACGACGGTAGCCTGCCCTCGGGGGGCTCATCGCACCAACCCACAACGTACGGCGCCTTTGCAAATTACGCGCTTGCGGCAGGCCGTCTAATGCCAAGTGAAGACTGGCGAGTGCCACCTCGCCTCGTATTCCCGGACGGGGTCGTCCCGTGGTACGCTCACTTCCTCGCCGGGGCCTCAATGACTGCTAGCTCGTGTCTCTTGACCTTTTCGATCAAGGGCCCGGTGACGGTAAGAAACTCGAGGTTAATCTCTGCCTTCTCGCCAGGGGCAAGGGACGCCTCCTTCGTGGAAAACGTAGATGTGCCGAGAAGCTTGCCGTCGGCTGCAAACGCTTTTCCAAAAACCTTGATTTTTCCAACGGTGACGTTAGCCAAATTGTGTACGGTCCCCTTGATGTGGAGATGGTTCGAGGCGCAGATATAAAGCCCCGGATCCATTCCGGGATGCAGACCCACGTTCAAGATCTCCAACTTGACCTTGTCTTTCAGATCCGCTGCCGGGGAGACACCAAATCCTCCCAGCATCAAAAGCCCGATAACGAGCGACATTACACTTGCCAACATAATTCTCCTCTTTCTGCGGCTGAGCCGCTGCTATTTGATGACACGATCAGCGCGATACAGCACGGCCCCCGGCACCTGGAGCCCGAGCTGTTTCGCCGTCTTAAGATTAATAATGAACTCGATCTTATCGGGGAGCTCGACGGGCAACTCCCGAGGAGGCGTCCCCGTAAGAATCCTATGAGCCAGGCGCGCCGCCTGGCGGCCTTGAGAATATTGATCAGGACCGTAGGAAGCCAACCCACCGACTTGCGACCAGAACGACGCTTGGTACATGGTCGGGATCTTGTTCGAAGTGGCCACCTGGAGGCTTCGCCCGGGGATGTTGAGATTAGGCCCGGACTGGACGATGAGTATCCCGTCCTGGCCACCCTCCCTCAGCTTGGCCAGCGCAGGCTCGATCTCCAACGGGTTCGTAATGGAGTTTTCGATGAGGTTCAGTTTAAGACGGCTGGCTTCTCTCTTTGCGGATGTCAGTGCCTCACGTTCCTCCGTCTTGCGGGGGTCGTACGTTAATAGTACCCGACGCAGGGACGGGACGGTTTCTTTAAATAACTCCAGGCACTTGGCGGACAGGTCGGCGCGCAGGTTCGCGATCCCCGTGATGTTTCCACCCGGTCGAGCGATGCTTCCCACTAAACCGAGCCGCACCGGATCGCTTACTTGCGCAAACACCATCGGGATTCGCCCAATTTCCTTGGAGCAGGCATCCGCAACGCAAAACAGAAGATCCGGCTTTTGTGCCAGCAGCTCCGCCGCCATTTTGGACAGAGGCGTAATATCTCCCTCGGTGGCGCGCGCCTCGAATATGACATTTTTCCCCTCGACGTAGCCAAACTCCCTGAGACCGTCGCGAAACCCATTGGTGCTGGTGTGCCAAGCCGCCATGGCGTCCGTCAAAATTCC
>CAMLCX010000420.1 GCA_946478635.1 uncultured Pseudomonadota bacterium | reverse complement strand
AGTGTAGTGACTCAGAAATTCAACGGATGCCTTGATCACGCCCTAAGCTGTCATACCGGCGGAAGCCGGTATCCAGCCGCCTTTGAAATTCCTGGATTCCGGGTCGCCCCCGGCCTTCGCCGGGGTTGCCCGGAATGACGATCGAATGATGTCGCGAATTTCTCAGTCACCGCATGGCTGCTCTATTATCATTTTTCTTTCTCATGCCCCCTTCCACCATCTTGTATTCAAACAGCCGGCATTCGAGCGCGCCGTTGAAAAGCGGCGTCCGTTTCGACGCCGCCAGGCGGATGAGCTTCGGCAAGCGCATGTCGGCGCTGAGAATATAAGCGCGCCAGCCGCTGAATTGTTTTTTTAAGACGTCGCCAAGCTTGGGGTAAAACTCGGCGAGCTGCTCCTGCTCGCCCAAACGCACGCCGTAAGGGGGGTTGGTGACGATAATGCCTTGCTTTGCCGGCGCGGAAATCTCCAGGACATTCGCCCGTTTGAGATTTATGACTTTGTCCAAACCGCCGGCCGTGAGATTGACGCGCGCCGCTTTGAGCACGTCACCGGAGATATCGCTGCCGTAAATCGGCAGCGGCGTCATCAATTTTTGCCGCGCCACGGCTTGCTGCGACATTTCGCGCCAGGCGCGCGCATCGAAGTTCTTGAGTTTCTCAAAGGCGAAATGGCGCCCCAGACCGGGCGCCCTTTCGAGCGCCATGTGCGCGGCCTCAATCAATATCGTGCCGCTGCCGCACATGGGATCGAGAAGCGGCATGCCGGGCATCCATCCGGCGAGGCGCAGGATGCCGGCCGCAAGATTTTCTCTCAAGGGCGCTTCGCCCGTGGCCAGGCGCTGGCCGCGCTTGAACAACGGTTCCCCTGTGGTGTCGAGATAAAGCGTAAAATCGCTGTCCGTCAGGTGCGCCTGGATCGGAATATCCGGCGCGCGGGTATCTATACTGGGGCGACGGTTCGTGAGCTGGCGAATCTTATCGCAGACGGCGTCCTTGATTTTCAAAGTCACGAAATTGAGGCTCGTGAGCGGGCTCCTGGTCGCCGAAACGTCGATACGGATCGTGCGCGCGGCGTCGAACCAGTCGGTCCAGCGAAGCGCGAACGCCGCGCGATAAATATCGTCCTCGCTCCGATAACGGCTGCTCGTCACTTGCCACAGCACGCGGCTCGCCAGGCGGCTTTCGAGATTGACTCGATAGCAAAGAAAAAAATCGCCGGCGAACTGGACGCCGCCGCCAACCGCATGGACTTTGTCAGCCCCTAATGTTCGCAGGTCGTCCGCGAGAAGCAGCTCCAAACCGCGCGGGCATGTGGCAAAAAAACGTTCCATACATTGATTCTTGAAGACGACAGTTTTCTATTCCGACGCTTGGCTCTCCAAAAAAAAAGGCAACCGGATCGGTTGCCTTTTTTCGAGTTAAGTCGCTAGCGAAAAACTACCAGCGGTTGCCTCGGCCGCCGCCATCGCGGTTGCCCCGACCACCACCGCCACCGCGATTTCCACCGCCGCCGCCGCCGAAGTTATCGCGCTTGGCCATCGGCTTCGCTTCGTTGACGGTCAACGTGCGCCCGTCGAGCTGTGTGCCGTTCAGGCTATCGATGGCCTTCTGGGCCTCGCCGCTGGAGCTCATCTCGACGAACCCGAATCCCCGCGATTGACCGGTGAACTTATCGGAAATCACGCTGGCCGATTCGACGGTGCCGTGCTCCGAAAAAATTTCCTGCAATCGGTCGTTGGTTACCGAATACGGCAAACCGCCGACATATAATTTACTACCCATGTTCTCCTCCTATAAGAGAATGTTATTGTCTTTGACCCTGAGAAATGAACTGCTAATGGGAGCCGAACATGAGATGCTAGTCGGGTTTACCTTTAGGATCTGTTCGCAAGGAGAGAGACTGACGCTGGCCTTCAACTTTTTTTTTACGTCCTCTATCAGAAGGCCGTATACTGACGAAGATGATTTACCTTAGTCGCAAATTCTGCGAAAGTCAATGCAGCGAAGCGATTTGACCTGGAATCGAGACTATGTGGAAGCATTTCCACCACTTAAGACATAGTGCCGGGCCAAGAAACCGCCGGCAGAAAATGGAGACGGTCATGAAAACGATCGGAACCGCGCTGGCGTGGGCTGTGATTTTTATTTGCGAAAGTTTTTTGCCGCACGCGGGCTTCAGCCAGGATCGCGTCCGAGTCGGCGTGCCGCTGTTCCCGACTGTCTCTTACCCCGTATTCATCGCCCACGAGCGCGGTTTTTTTGAAAAGAACGGATTGAAGGCGGAGATCATCAGGATCAACAGCGAGCCGACGACCTACCAAGCCCTGATCTCCGGCGATATCGACGCCACCTCCGGCGCGCCCACCGGCCTGGTGCAATCGAATCTGCAGGGCGTTCCCGTCGTGTCTCTCGGCAGTTGGGACAATCTGGTCTCCTACACGATTATAACCAAGGAAAAAATCGATGACCTGGCGCAGCTCAAGGGGAAAAAAATCGGCATCAACCGTCTGGGCGGAAAATCCTCTCTGATATTGCGCGTCATGCTCGAGGACGCCGGCCTCAATACGACCAAGGATGTCACGCTGCTCCAGCTCGGCGGCTCGCAGGAGAGGCTCGCGGCGCTCATCCGCGGCGGCATCGACGCGGCGCCGGTCGACTTTGCTTTCGAGCCGAAAATGAAACAGATGGGCTTCCATCTCGTCGCCGGAAAAAAGACTCCGTTTATGAACGGCCCCATCACGGTAACGGTTGCTTCGTTGAAGGCCAATCGCGGCAAATGGCTGCGCTTCGTCAAAGCCTATTTGGAAGCGACCCACTACATGACGACCAATAAGGAAGGCTCCATCCAGGTGCTGCGGCGCATTATTCCAGGCGACGAGAAAGAAACCCTGGAGCACGCCTATGAGGAAATGCGCGCCCGCGCGACTGTCGATCTCGTGCCGCCTGAAGCGGCAGTGGAAAATTTGGTGAAGATGATGACCTACATCGACAAGCGCGCGGCAACCATGGACCGCAGCAAGCTCGCCGACTACTCGATCCTCAGAGAGCTGGCGCAAAGCAAAGCCGTGCCGGCGAGGAAATAGGAATGGAGTGATGGAGTACTGGAGTATTGGAGTAATGGGTTTCCGATCCCAACACTCCAACCGTCTTATTTATGAGTGACATTTCCTTCATCGACACCACGCTGCGCGACGGCCAGCAGAGTTTGTGGGCGCTGGGCATGAAAACCGCCGCCATGCTCGAAGCCGCGGGGCAGATGGATCGCATCGGCTTCGAGTCGATGGAATTCTTCGTCTCGATCATGATCAAGAAGTACGTCCGCGAGCATAAGGAAAATCCCTGGGACTGGGTGCGCGAAGGCGCGAAGCTCTTTCGCCGTACGCGCCTGCGCAATCACGGCGGCCTGCACGGTTCGGGCGCGTTTGAAAAACTGCCGCATGCTGCGCTGACGCTGCTTGCCGAGCGCGTCGTTTCCTACGGCATTACGCTCACGCGCACCTCGAACTGCTGGAACGACTTTGAAGAGATGAGAGACGAAGTACGCGAGCTTCACGCTCTGGGGATGGAGACCGTCGTCAATCTGATCTATAGCGTCTCGCCGCGCCATACCGATAATTACTACGCGCAAAAGGCGCGCGACGCGGCGGCGATTCGACCTTATCGGATCTGTTTCAAAGACGTCGGCGGCCTGCTCACGCCGGAGCGCGCCCGAACTCTGCTGCCGGCGATTTTGCAAAACGCCGGCAGCGTTCCCGTCGAGTATCACGCCCACTGCAACAACGGCCTGGCGCCGCTCTGTTACCTCGAAGCGGTGAAGCTCGGCGTCACGTCACTGCACACCGCGGTGCCGCCGCTCGCCAACGGATCGTCCCAGCCGTCGGTTCTCAACGTCGCGCGTAATCTGCGCGCTCTCGGTTACACCCCGGTCGTGAACGACGTCGAAGTGAAACCCGTCGAGGAACATTTCACCGCGATCGCCAGGCGCGACGGCCTTGCCCTCGGCAAGCCCTTCGCCTACGACGAGTCGCAGTACCTGCACCAGGTTCCCGGCGGTGTCATTTCCAATCTGCGCCACCAGCTTCGTCTTCTCGGCAAGGAAGACCGATTGGCGGAGACCCTCGAAGAGGCCGCGCGCGTGCGCGCCGACTTCGGCTATCCGATCATGGTGACGCCGCTCTCTCAATTCGTCGTCAGCCAGGCGGCGATCAACGTTATCGTCGGCGAGCGTTACAAGGAAGTGACCGATCAGGTCATCCAATACGCGCTCGGCATCTGGGGCAAAGAAGCAAGCGAAATCATGGATGCCGATGTGAAGGACAAGATCTTAAACCGCGGCCGCGCCAAGGATTGGGAGAACTGGAGCGCGCCCGATTTGAGCCTGCACGAAGTCCGGCAAAAATACGGCGCCAGCGTCTCGGACGAGGAATTGCTGCTGCGCGTCTACGCCGGCTCGGACGCGGTGGACGCCATGATGAAAACCGCCGCTCCCAAACCGCAACTCGACGGCAAACAATCGCTGATCCAGTTGATCGAGCAATTGAGCAAGAAAAAGGACTGCAACCAGGTTTACATTCGTCGTAACGGCATCTCACTGACCCTGCGTAAGACGAATCCACCAGCCAACCAAAACTTGACTACCGTGAACCCCTAATGCATGGTCCGTTACGTGAGATTGGAGAAACGGAAGTTTGACCGGAAATGGAATCGCTCTACTCCGGA
>CAMLCX010000419.1 GCA_946478635.1 uncultured Pseudomonadota bacterium | reverse complement strand
AGCAACCGCGCGTCGATGCCGTGTTTCTGATAAAGCCCTTTGTCGATGGCCACCCAATACGGACCGATGGTCTCGTTGTGTCCGCCGTAAGCCATGAGGACCACGTCGTCCGCCACGGCCGGTGCCAAGTTTGACAGATACAGAATAATGAAAACTGCGATACCGTGTTTCCAATACCGAAGCGGCATGCGTCACCTCCGGCGATTTCGCCGAGATGCTAGGCCACGGGAGATATCACTGTCAATCGATTCTGCACCATGCACCGACTCAACCAGTCGTCGCACAATTTCCACGCCGCTGCCTCCCGCAAATCTCCCCTTCCCTTTTTCCAAAGAGGGGTTGCAATTCCATGAACAAATCGTGGCCTTTTGAAAAAAAGGGTTTTGCCGGCGACTCCGGCCACTCACCTCGTTGTACTTCGAAGTAAACTTCTACGTTTGAACGCTCCGCGTTGAACAGATTTTTGAGCATGGCTGGATTTGAGCAACATCGTCATATGTGCAAATGTGCGAGCAACAAATACCAGGAGGCTTCCATGCGCTATGAACTCTACTACCAACCGTCCATTCAAGGCCGAGGCGAGTTTGTCCGGCTGCCACTCGAAGATGCCGGCGCGGATTATGTCGATATTGCGCGCGATCCGAACTTCGGCCGTCCGGGAATTATGAAGTTCCTTGAAGATCCTTCTCTCGAGCGACCGCCCTTCGCGCCGCCGTTTCTGAAAGCCGGCAAAGTTTTGATTTCCCAGACCGCGAACATTCTCCAGTTCCTCGCTCCCCGACTGGGTCTCGCGCCGAAGGCGGAAGCGAGCCGCCTGTGGGCACATCAACTGCAACTGACGATCGCCGATTGGCTGTATGAAACGGGGCAGACGCACCATCCGATCGCGAACGTTCTGTACTACGAGGAACAGGCCGCCGAGGCAAAAAAGCGCGCCGCGCATTTCCGAGCGACCCGCATACCCAAGTTTCTCGGTTATTTCGAACGGATTTTGAAGCGTAATGCCAAGGGCGCCTCCTTCATTTTCGGCAAGAAGGTTTGCTACGTCGATCTGTCGCTGTTCCAGATGATCGAAGGATCGCGCTACGCTTTTCCCAAGACCATGGCGAAACTGGAATCGCAGCACCGGCGGTCAATTGAGCTGCATGACCGGGTCATGGCGCGCCCGGGCATCGCCGCTTATCTAGCTTCACCGCGGCGCCTTCCGTTCAATGAGTCAGGAATCTTTCGCCACTATCCGGAATTGGAAGAAGACTAGATTTGCCGTCGCCGGGAAAATGCCGGGCGGCGCCGCAAACAGCCCTGCAGAAATCCGGTCGTGCTGAGACTGTCGAAGGATGTCCGAGGTCTATCTCAAACAACCTCGCTAAGCGAGATATCGAGGCCAGGCCACAGATTCACCACAATCGAGTTACGCCCGAGACCTACGGAACCAGAACCTGTTTCATCCGCGCTATGAACGCAGGCTCGATTTTAAACAAACCCTGAACGACGCCCTCGGTCTCTTCTCCCGAAACGTACTGGATATCGAGGCTGGCCTTTTTCGCCTCGGCGAGGAGATCCGGATCTTTGAGGACATCAGCGAAGGCTTTGCGCAATAACTGAACGCGCGCCTTCGGTGTCCCGGGCGCAAGAAAATAGGGTCGAGTAATGATGGCGGTATCGTATATCCCGTGTTTCAAGAGCCGCCGTCCTTCTTCCGTCTTCACGTAGTCGCCCGCCAACGGCACATTGGGCAGCTCCGGATGTTTTTTGGGCATGGCCTGCACGATGACATTGAAATCCCCTGACTCCAGCCCTTTTCGCCAAGTGGTTTTGAACGACTCCCAGGCAAAACATGCGCCGGCGAGCTCGCCGCTTTCGGCCGCCAGGCGAATATCCGCGGTGCCTTTGTAACCATCTATGACTTTGATCGGCAGACCCAGCGCCGCTTGCAATGTTCTTGCGTTGTCGGAAGCCCCTCCTCCGGGACCCACTCCTCCGAACTTGACCGGCTCTTTTGCCGCAAACCATTTTTCCATCGAAGTGATGCCGCTCGCTTTACTCAGCGTGCAAACATGGTGATCTGAACCCGGCGCGCCGAGGAACTCGAACTTTTTTCCATCGAACTCGATGCCCTTCGCGCCCATGATCTGTTGCAAGATGAGACCGCCCGCATTATTGCCGATAATCAGCCCATCCGGTTTCGCCTGATACATGAAATTGGCGTGAATGATGCCGCCGGCGCCGGTCATGTTTTCAACTACGATGCTGGGATTGCCCGGAATGTATTTGCTCAAATGACGCCCGATGGTGCGCGAATAGGCGTCGTAGCCTCCGCCCGCTGAAAAAGCGACGATCAACCGGATCGTCTTGCCCCTATAGAAATTATCATCGGAAGCCGTATAACCGATGCGCGCGCCGACAAGACCCACGATTGCTACAATGATCGCGATGCAATGTTTGATCATAACGATCTCCTAGGATACCAAGCCACGCCGATCCAAAATTCAACTGGTCACCGCAGAATTTCCGGACGAGAACGCTTACTATTCTGAGAAGCTTATACGCCGCTCCGAACTACACATGCAATCGGAACCGAGGCGGTACGCCGAGCGGAATTAATCGAGCATACCTTGTGCCTCATGGACATAGCACCATATCGATGCAGCGGGCGGAACAGCGCGCATGACCGGATGTTTGGTCGGATGGAAATGCCTGGTCGCGTGCCTGCCCGTCGAAGAATCGCAGCAGCCCACGTGGCCGCACGCCTGGCACTCGCGCGGCGCAGCCCTAACAGCTTCTTCAGCTCTCCGCTCTTCAGAGCCGCATAAACATTTGGGTTACTGGCGCTAGAAATGTTTTACATGCCTTTGCCATGGTAAAACGTAATCCCAGGCAACATCTCGCTTTACGGCCGTCGCCTTTCAGCTTGAACGATAAACTCGTGGCGCGCGAAGGCGCGCCTTCCGTCCGGCCACAGCGCTTCTGCTTCCAGCCAATGGGTGCCCGGCGCATTGGTGTTGAGTTTATATTCCGCCCCAAAAAACGGCTCGGCGCACTGGACTCCCACACGACGACGGCGTCTTTCAGTGGCAGCCCGTCTGGCTTGAGCCGTGGGTTCGCCGTCGATCGCCCTTGACCTTTGCAATTCAACCGGCGTAGAAGGATTCCGACGAGCGATCAGAAAACGGCTAAGGTTATGGCCGGTCCCGGTGTACGACCTCAATGGCGGAAACTGGAGAAAAGCCATGGCGGAACCAAGGACATGCGAAGAAATTGGCCAACGCCTAGACGATCTCGCCGGCGAATATACCAAAACGACGAAGGACGACCCGCGCCATATTGAGATCGAAAACGAGATCTCGGCCTTGAGCTTGCAGCGCTACATCCTGCAAAAACTTTTGGAACGCAGTCACCGGGACCATTGAGCTCCCGGGCGCGTTGCGGGCTGAAGGCGCTTCTACGGCATTGCCTCATTGAGTCGATAAGGACCATCGGTGATTTAGGACTTGATCACGTCTCATGAACCTGCCAACGGAACACCAGCGAATACACCGGGAATGAAGAAACGAAAGAAATCCAGACAAAAAAGTACGGAATGGGCGCTGGGCCAGCCGCTTGTCTTCCCTGTAAAAAAGCAGCGGACTCATGCGCTCGCGGAAACGGCGGCAAATGAGCCACCTCATCCCGCGGCACTCGGAAATCGGTTAGCCGAGCATGCCTTGTGCCTCATGGACATAACACCATATCCATGCAGCGGGCGGGACAGCGCGCATGACGGGATGCTGCGTCTCATGGAAGTGTTTGGTCGCGTGCTTGCCCGTCGAGGAATCACAACAGCCGACGTGGCCGCACGCTTTACACTCGCGTAGCGCCACCCAAACCGTTCCCTCGGTTAAACATTCCTCGCAGGCGCCGGGAGTTCTCTGCGGCGGAAAGTCCTTTGTCGTCAATCCGTCCAAATGTTCACACGACTTGGCCATCGGTTCCTCCTACTTTAATGTTCTACGATCGATTTATCACGATGACGACTGACGACCATGTGGCGTCGGGTCAGGCCGGAAACTTGACCGACGCGCTCTTGGAGCGGCTCAGCTCCACGTCAAATCCACGCCGGTCGTAATCGGTTGCTCTGACCCTTCATTCACGAGCGTCCGGATTATCCGAGTTGCACGGCCAACTTACCGCGTAAGAACAACCGCGCACGATGGAGGCGCGATTTTACCGCTCCCACTGTTAGCTCCAGGGCGGTGGCGATCTCACTGTCCGCGAGGCCTTCCATATCGCTCAGCACAACGATGCTTTTATCGATGGGCTTCAGCTGATCCAGCGCTTTGCCGACCAGTGTTTGAATCTCTAGTGCGGCGTATTTTTCATCCGGCGCGTTTGACCAATCCACAATCGGACGCGCCAGATGGTGGCCGTCTTTGTGAAATTTCGGCAAATACTCCTCGAATTCGACCTGGCGTTTACTCTTCCTGCCACGGATACGTCCCAAAGCGGCGTTGACCGTCAATCGATAGAGCCAAGTGGACAACCGCGATTTGCCTATGAATGTTTTGGCTTTACGGTAGACCGCCCAGAAGACATCCTGGATAACTTCCTCGCTGTCCGCACCATCACCGAGAATTCGCTGCGCCACGTGGTAGAGCTTGCCCGCATAAAGGTCAAATATTGTTTCCAGCGCCGCCTGATCGCCGTTCTTCAGGCGCTCGATGATCCGAGCCTCCAAGGGCTCCGGCATTTGA
>CAMLCX010000418.1 GCA_946478635.1 uncultured Pseudomonadota bacterium | reverse complement strand
AAGAGGCGCAGCGCCTCGACGTGCCGCTCTCCGTCCACGGCAACCGCAGCTCTTCAGCGGAGGTCGGCGCCGGCGCGCTCAGAACCTTTGCCGAGGTGCACACCTACACCTTTCCGGTCGGCATCTTTCTGCATTTCACCAGCATGATTTTCCAGGGTGTGCCGGTGCGATTTCCCAAGCTGCGCCTGGCCTTTCTTGAAATCGGCGCCAGTTGGCTGCCCTACTGGCTCGACCGCATGGACGAGCACTGGGAACTCCGCGGCGAGTTCGAGGCCCCTCATCTAAAGAAAAAACCCAGCGAAGTCGTGCGCGAGTCCGGGGTGTACTTTAGTTTAGAGTCCGAGGAGCGACTCCTGCCCCAGACCAT
This sequence comes from uncultured Pseudomonadota bacterium, assembly GCA_946478635.1. Next base: position 4,368 of record CAMLCX010000418.1, on the reverse strand, counting down.
CGAGTATGTCGGCGATGATCACTTTCTCTACGCCTCCGACGTTCCCCACTGGGACGGCGAGTTTCCCAAGAACCTCAAGTACCTGTGGAATCATCCCGCTCTTTCACGGACAACCAAGGAGAAGATCGCCTACCACAACGGCAAGGAGTTTTTCCGGCTAGGTCGTAAAAGCTCGGCGTCCGCTGCGCGGAAAGCGCGCTGAGCTAACGAAAATTATTTTCTTAGGTCTCGCCGGAAAGCAGAGACTCTCAGAATTTTCGATTCGTCTGAAGCCTATTCCGAAGCCTGGTAATGCAATGTATCCGGACCCCGCAGGTGACCTTGACCCCACACGCTCGCCGACGCAATCCCGGCTCGCCGGCCTGCTGGTGGAGAGGAAGGCCGATTTTTACATGGAGAGTCCCCATCCGACGTATATGATCAATCGCGTATACGGCGCCGGGAAACTGCTGCTGCGCCGTTGGAAAGGCGGCATGGGCGATTATCACGCCTTGATCTTAACAAGCAAAAACGGCGAAACGAAACGCCTGGAAGATCTCAAGGGTAAGATCATCGCTTTCGAAGATCCCGAATCGACTTCAGGCTATTTTCTGCCGCAAATGTTCTTGACCAAGAAGGGATTCAAGCTCGCGCCGACGACTCAAATCGAACCCAAGGTTGCGCGCGGCGAAATCGGCTACCTGTTTGCTCAGTCTCAGGACAAACTCGTTGATCTGGTTCTCACCGGAAAGGTCGCAGCCGGAGCCTTTAGCAGCGACGATTACGCCGCTCTCAACGCCGGAAAAAAATCCGAAATCGTGATCCTCGGGGAAACGGCCAGTTTGCCGCGCCACCTGGTCTCGATACGAAAAGATTTGGCCGCGGACCGGGCCGGAGGTCTTGAGAAGACTTTGCTGTCCGTGCACCAGAATCCCGAAGGACGCTCGATATTGCAAAAAGCCGACGGCGCAACCAAGTTCGACGCCCTGCCGGGAGGCGAACTGGCGATCAGCCAACGGCTGCTCGATACCTATTACTCGCCGCAGAAGAAATAGCACGGGGTCGCGTCTCTACCACTTCACTTTGTTTCAGTCGTTTTGCGTCAAAGGGGGAATTATTCTCACCCCTCTTTGAAAAAGAGAGGAAGGGGAGATTTTTGACCCGAACGCCGCAGCAATTATTCAACGAATTTCAGATACGCCACACTAGACTGCACTCTTTTATTTTCCGATCGCGAAGATTTCGCTTGGCGAGTGCTTTGAAATAATTGAGCGCTAATATTTGGCGTCGCGTCTTGTTTTTTGACGTTTGGCATCGGACCTAGCTCGTGCCCGGAACTACGACATCATAATTCTGGCCCAGCGCGGCAAAATCCCCGGCATTAAAAGTCAGAACCGTCGATGCCTGGCCCTGTTCGGCGCATGCCCCGATTACGGCGTCATAGGTGCGACCGCCCGCCACGTTGTTCTTCGGAGCACCCAGCAACAAAGTTTCGTACAATTTCACGTTCAACGCGACGACCGTTGCCAGCTTGAAGAAATTATTTTCCAGCAGAGTCAGAGCGGTTTGGGGAGACAACCGATGGGGCGGGGGCAGGCGAGTGAGCACAGCGTACGCCTCGACCAATGTGGGAGCGGCAACAATCATCTTGGACCGCCCGGCGAGCCGGCTCTCGATTTCATTGGCAGCGGCCTCATGATGCTCATGCCATGAACATACGGCTGCGATCATGCAGCTCGTGTCCGGAAGGAAAGCGAGCGCCATGCCTAAGTGGGATCACCCGAGCGTTCTTTGCGCAGAATTTTTCGGGTTCGCTCGACGGTATCCATCGAAAGGCGCGGCGTATCCTTAGCGGGAACAGCCACAAGCAAGCGTCCCTTGCGTTCGAGCTTCACCGGTAAAGGTGACGGCGTAATGGCGATGGCACCTTTTTCCCAACGAACTTCGAGCGGCATTCCCGGCTTTATCCCCGATTCTCGGCGAATGTCTTTTGGAATCACCAGCCTCCCGGCATGATCGATGGTTGTTTTCATGGTAGCTTTAATACCATTTAATATACCATCTGCCAATCCATAGAGCGAATAATCGCGAAGTTCCGACGAAACAGGCACAGGCGCCGGGCAAGCTGAAAAACTCCGCCAGAGTCCTTCGACCGGGCTCAGGGCGAACGGAGAAAGGAAAAACCGTTCATGGTGAGGGCTCTCAAACCATGAACGGTAGACGCCATTTACCTGTTACGGCTCGCTAGTCCGCACTCTTTTATTTTCCGATCCTGAAGATCTCGTTGTACAGGTTGGTGAATTCTTTGAAGTTCGGGCCGACGATCTCGGGCTTGACCACCAGATAGTTGTTCACCCGTAGCATCGGAAAGCGCTCTTTGAGCCCCGTGCGCGTCGGCGTGCGGCCGAACTTTTCGGCGAAAAATTTCATGCCGCCGTCGGCCGCTAGCGCCCAATCGATCAGCAGGGCGGCCGCATGTGGGTGGGAAGAATGTTTGGTCAGGAGCAGATAGGCGGGGTTCGACAAGACGGGATCGAAGAGAGACGTTTCCACCGGCGCGCCCTCGTCTTTCAGCTGCAGCGGCCGGTAGCCGTAGAGCCAGGGCGCCATTTGGATTTCTCCCGCGCCGACGAGGTTCGCTTGTTGGGTGTGGCCCGACACCATTCGCGGTTCGAGCTTGGCGAGTCCTTTGAAATAATTGAGCGTCTTTTCTTTTCCCCAATGAAGCAAGAGCGCGCCGAACAGGTCTTGATCCGCCGGGTCCAGGGAAAAACGGCCTTTCCATTTTGGATTGAGCAACTCCTCGTAGCTCTTCGGCGCTTCCGCCGGTTTGATATGCTTCGTATTGACGCCGAGGGCGATGACGAAGTGATAATGCGCGGTCCAAAATCCCTTGTCGTCCATGAAGTCTTTTGGAATACCTTCCCGGCTGGCCGAGAGATAGGGATCGATCAGTCCCATCTGCCACAACGTGTGCGTCTCGCCGGCGGAAATATCGATGACGTCGGCAAAAGTCTGCCCGGCGCGGGATTCGGTCGCGAACTTGTTGAAAACACCGGAAGCGTTGGCGCGGTAGTGTTCCGCAGTGATAGACGGATATTTCTTTTGAAACTCATCGAGCAGCGGCTTGAGTTGGTCGACGGCGGTAAAACTGTAGACGACGACTTTGCCTTCTTTCTTGGCGCCTTCGATGAGTTTCTGTTCGCGTTCTTTGCCCTTCAGCCCGTCGTAGGGCCTGAGCGTCGTCGTGCTCTGGGCAAAGCAGAGCGAGCCGGCAAGTGCCAGAGTCAGAAGCGTGAGGATGAGCGAATAGCGGCCGGCGATTGTGGTTTTTTTCATAGATGCTCCCGTCCATTTCCGGCGCGCTTGACAACCGCGGGTTGGTCGTATGAAAAGCTAACAGTCGTGATGATCGCGCCCCGGCGTTCGATGCAGCGCGCGGTGTTCTTTTACCGGCCTGATACAAAGCCATAGAAGTTTATTCACGTCAAGGAGATTTTATGGTGAAAGCACAACCTCTGGAAACCGCCGCAAACGGCTCGCCGACTCGGGCGCTGGCGGAATTCGTTGCCGGATTTACCTATAAAAATATTCCCGCTGAGGTCATTTCGCACGTCAAGTTCTCTCTCCTAGATTCTTTCGGCTGCGCGCTGTTCGGTTCAACGCTCCCCTGGGGGAAGATCATCACCTCGTTTACGAAGGAATTGGGCAAAGGCAAAGGCGCGCTCATCTGGGGCGACGGCAGCGAAGTTCCGAGCACCAGCGCGCCGCTGGCCAATGGCACGCTGATCCACAGCTTCGAGATGGACGATCTGCACCGGGTTGGAGTGATTCACCCCGGATCGGAAGCGATACCGGCGACCGACGCGCTGGTGCGTCACGTCGGCAACGTCGACGGCAAGTGCTTTCTCACCGCAGTTGCGGTGGGCTATGAAGTCGGTTGCCGGGTCGGCATGACTGGCGGGGCGGCGCAGCTGCGCCGCGGCTTTCACCCCAGCGCAACGTCGGGAACTTTTGCGGCGGGAGCGTCGGCGGCCAAGATGTTGCGATTGAATCCGGCCAAGACGGTCCATGCGCTGGGAATCGCCGGCACACAGGCGGCGGGGCTCATGGCCGCGCAACATTCTTCGATGGTGAAACGGATGCATCCCGGGCGCTCCGCCCAGGCGGGAGTCTATGGCGCGTTGCTTGCGCAGAAGGGCTTCACCGGAATCGAAGACGTTTTGGAAGCGCCGTACGGCGGGTTCTGCTCCACTTTCATCGATAAGCCGAATCTCTTCCACCTCACCGACCGATTGGGGGAACGGTTCGAGACGCTCAACGTCGGTTTCAAGCCCTATCCCTGCTGCGGCAGCAATCATACGTCCATCGACGCGCTCAAAAAAATAC
>CAMLCX010000417.1 GCA_946478635.1 uncultured Pseudomonadota bacterium | reverse complement strand
GAGGTGGCGCGCGCGCACCGGCACAATATGGCGGCAATTCGTTTCGTCGTGCAGGGCAAAGGCGCATACACGGCCGTGGCAGGCGAAAAATTCTTCATGGAAGAAGGCGACCTGATTCTCACGCCCAATTGGACCTGGCACGATCATCATAACGAGTCCGAAGACCCGATCATTTGGCTCGATGGTCTGGACGGGCCGCTGATCCAAAGCTTTAACATTCTTTTCTTTGAAGAATCCGAAGTCGCCGAGCAGCCGATCACGCACGCCACCGGCGAGTCGCTCAGCCGCCTGGGCTATGCGCGCCTGCCGAAGAGCGACGAAAGCCATCGCCGCGGCGTGCCGTTTCGCTACGCGTGGAAAGAAACCCATGCCGCGCTGCGCGCCATCGGCGAGCATGATCGCGACCCGCACGACGGGCGGCTGCTGCGCTACATCAATCCCGTGAGCGGCAGCTACACCTATCCGACGATGTCGTGTGAAGTGCAGCTCTTCAAAGGAAAAGAAGCGAACCGGGCGCATCGTCATACCAGCACCGCCATCTATCACTGTGTGCGCGGCCAGGGTCGCACCCGTGTTGGCGAAGCGTATCTCGAGTGGAGCAAAGGCGACAGTTTTGTTGTTCCACTCTGGCAGTGGCACGCCCATGAAAACGTGTCCAACGACGAAGCCGTGCTTTTCTCCATCAACGACCGTCCGGTGATGGAATCCCTGCAGCTCTATCGGGAAGAATCGGCAAATTGATCGGCCGCCGATTTGCTTAACTTAAAATAGGATTTATGGTTTCTCCGACGAAGATTCGACTGGCGAGCCGCGCGTATGACGGCACGCTACCGATCCTGCGCGGCCAGCTGGGCATCCCCGGGTACGAATTCGAGATCACCGAGACCGAAGATGTGCCGGCAATGTTCGCCGGGATGTTCAAGGGGCGGTACGATGTTTCGGAGATGTCCCTCGGCGAGCTGATTTATTACACCTCGCGAGGCAAAGCCGACTTCGTCGCGGTTCCGATTTTTCCGTCGCGCATCTTTCGTCACGGCTTCATTTTCGTGCGCAAAAATTCCGGCATCACGCGGCCCGCCGATCTCAATGGCAAGAAACTCGGTTTTCTCCGCTGGGTGCAGACCGCGGCCATTTGGATGCGCGGCATGCTGATCGACGAGTATGGCGTATCGGCGAAGAATTCAGATTGGTACGTCGCGTCAATGCATCATTGGGATGAACACGACCCGGGCGCGACGGTGGAACCGCGCGACGGCTCGGTAATCCGCATGATTCAAAACGCCGGCAAGACCACGAGCGAACGCGCATGCCGCGCGCTGTTCGACGGTCAGGTTGACGCGTTGGGCGTGACGGAATCCCAGCTGGCGACTTTGCAAGCCGACAATACGGTGAAGAGATTGTTCGAGAACTCGCACGAGGCCGAGGCCGATTATTTCCGTAACACAAAAATCTTGCCGATCATGCACGTGCTCGCCCTGCAAAAAAATCTTGCAGCGCAGCACCCGGAGTTGCCGGAAAAGCTTTTTCGGCTGTACGTGGACGCCAAACGCTGGGCGCAGCGCTGGCGGCGCGCGATTCCGAGTTTGGTCGAGGCCTGGCCGAATCATTATCTCGCCGAGGAAGCGCAGATTTTTAAAAACGATCCCTGGGCGTATGGGCTGGAAGCGAATCGGCATGTGCTCGAAAAATTCCTGGCTTATTGCGACGCGCAGGGCGTCACGGCGCGCGCGACGGCGCCGGAGGAAATTTTCTCGCCAAGCACATTGAAGCTCGTCGAATAAAGCCGCGCAAGCGAACCGAAGGGAGTCTTTCATGGCCACAGCTACCGCAGTCAAATCGGAGCAAACCTACAATTGCGATCTGCGCGACTGGCTCAAGGAGGTCAAGCGCCTGGAGCAGCTCGAGCAAATTTCCGGCGCCCATTGGGATTTGGAAATCGGCGCGTTAACGGAAATTATCCTGGAGAGAATTTCCACGCCGCCTGCGGTCGTGTTCGACAATGTTCCCGGCTTCGATCCTGGCCGTCGCGTGCTGGCCAACATGCTCGAGACCTTGGAGCGCACCGCGTTGACGCTGAACCTGCCGATGGATTTGAAGATTATTCCGCTGATCGATGCGCTACGCGCGCGCCTGCGCGCCATGCAGCCGATCAAGGCCAATGTGGTTGCCACCGGCCCGGTATTCGAAAACATCGAGCGCGGCGATGCCATCGATCTGCTCAAATTTCCGGTGCCGCGCTGGCATGCGGGTGACGGCGGGCGCTATCTGGGCACCGCGCATCTTGTCGTTACGCGCGACCCGGAAACGGGCGTTGAAAACGTGGGCTGCTACCGCGTTATGCTGCAGGACAAGGACAAGGTCGGGCTTTACATTTCACCGGGGAAACACGGCAGGATGCACTACGAAAAAGCCATGAAGGCCGGAAAATCATTTCCGGTCGCCATGGCCTTCGGGCAACATCCGCTGCTTTATATCGCGGCGTCTCAGGCGGTGCCCTTCGGCGTGAATGAATATGACTGGGCGGGCGGGCTCATCGGCCAGCCCATCGATGTGATTGAGGGACCGGTCACCGGCCTTCATTTTCCCGCCAACGCGGAACTCGTCATCGAAGGTGAAATTGTCCCGGGCGAATCCATGCAGGAAGGGCCGTTCGGCGAATGGCCGGGTTACTACGCCAGCGCACAGCGCGCCGAACCGTTCGTGCGCGTGAAGGCGCTTTATCATCGCAACGACCCAATCATCTGTGGCGCGGCGCCGTTCAAGCCGACGATCCACGGCATGTATCGCTCGTGCCTGCGCGCGGCAACCGTATGGAACGGCATGGAGCAGGCCGGCGTGCCGGACATCAAAGGCGTTTATCTGCCGCCGCCGGCGCAGCGTTTCATGATCGTCGTAGCGATCAAGCAGCGCTACCCGGGTCACGCCAAACAGGCGGCGCTGATTGCCTGCCAATGCCACGCGGGGGCATATTTAGGAAGGTACGTGGTCGTCGTTGACGATGACATCGACATTACCGATACCAATGAAGTGCTCTGGGCGATCGCGACGCGCTCCGACCCGGCCACTTCCGTCGATATTCTGCATCGCACATGGAGTGGCCCGCTCGACCCGATCATCCCACCGGGCCAAAAGGGGCATAATTCGCGCATGATCATCGAAGCGGTGCGTCCTTGGGAGTGGCGCGAGAAATTTCCCGCGACGAGCGCGATCAGCGATGAGACCCGAAACGAGTATTCAAAGAAATGGCAAAAGCAGTTGGCCCAAGTACAGGCGCGCCACACACGCAGCCGTAATAACGACGACTAACGCTGCCCGACCGGAGTCATTCGCTCTCAAATTGTTTCGGTTTAAGGCTGCGGCAGCAGCCAAAGATTTCGCCTCGAGTGCCACCGCGTTGCCAAAAACTGCACTAAGCGGCCAATTTTGTCCACCGGACGTGTACTGCCGCGCTATTACGGTGACAGGTACATATTTTGACGTCATCACGGAAAGCCTCGGAAAAACCAAGCCTTATCCGTTTGCACGGAAACGACGTAGCCCCTTGGCATGGGACATGCGTTGTAACTGCCCCGATAGCTTGATCAGCAGTCATTTCTGTTCAAAAAGGAGATTGGTCGCATGGAAGAAATCATGACCCCTTCAGAGGTTGCGTCGTTGCTCAAGATTCACCTCAAAACCGTCTATAAGCTCGCTGAGAAAGGCGTGATTCCAGGTAATCGAATCGGCCGGAGCTGGAGATTCAGCCGGAGCGACGTGCTGGAATTGGTGACTACGAAATCAATGGGCTTGGCGGAATCTGACGACGGCGGCATGCGTGCCGCGGCTGGCGCTGGCAAATAATTTGAGCGTAAACGCACTCGGTCTCTAATAAGTGGAAGACCGGGATCCGATCAAACAACTTCAACATCTGCTCGATGATCCGAGCGGGGTGTTGGAACGAATTTCGCGCATCCAATCCGCCCTCGGATCTATCCAGACGTCAAGCTCGGAGGCGACACCGGCCACACCTCCTGTTGTCGAAGCCGCGTCAATTTCTAAAAGCGAAACGAGCTATTACAGCGGTTTGTTGCAGACGTTACGCGATCTGCAAACGCAGATCGAAGAACGTCTACGACCGCTTGCGTTGCAAACCGTTCAAGCCGAAGTCGAACGATTGACGGAGTGGATGAAATACCAGCAACGCGGCTTGGACGAGTGCCTGGCGCGGATCGATGAGAACCTGCTCACGTGCGTGGAACGAATTAAAGAATCGCAAGAAAAATATATTGACTTGGTTTCTCTCAAGAAGCAGCTCCTGGAACTCGGCGCATCAACTCCGGCCTTACCCGAATTCTCGCCATCGCAGGATCCAACTGAGATCATCACTGCTCGTCTCGAAAGCTTGCGACAAGACGGCAAGATTTAAAATTTCTTAACAATTAATTGAGAGACGCTCGGCTCTTCCAGCGTCGCGATTCAAACACCCGAGGTGATTGTCGAAATTGAGGCTTGGTGCGCCCGCCGAGAATCGAACTCGGACTTAGGGTTCCGGAGACCCTCGTGATATCCTTTTCACTACGGGCGCGCGGAGATTTTTTCTATCACCCCGGTGGAAGTCAGTCAACGCGACCGTTGGCTGCCGCGCCACACCAATGGCGTGTTCTGCCGCACGATCCGTGGATGCGACCAAATCGATGGGTCCTTTGTAGTCGGTTGATGCCAGCTCAGCGCGAATGATGTGGCCGGCTGCGCTGGCGGCTTGCCAGGCCGCGCCCAAAAATTTTGCGACGTCGTGG
>CAMLCX010000416.1 GCA_946478635.1 uncultured Pseudomonadota bacterium | reverse complement strand
GAATAACCCGGACCGAAGGGATTGGCGCGCAAAAAAGAATTCGAATTGTAGGGGCGGGTTTAAAACCCGCCCTCTTGACTGTCCGGAGCCGCGAGCCGGGTCAGAGAAATTCCGCAACGAAGGAAATTGCATGATCCGTGGATTGACCGTCAGAATGTGGCAAGTGATTGTGGTCGCAGCATATTTTTTGCTGCCTGGTTCTGTCGTCAGCGCGGCATCGGCACCGATGAAGGTGACGATCCACATTCCTTCAAAGAGCCTGTCGATCATGCCGTACTATTTCGGTAAGGACAAAGGTTTCTTCGCGGCGGAGCAAATTGAACCGCAACTTGTCATGATGGCGCCGCCCGTGGCGATTGCGGCGCTGGTAGCGGGCGAGCTCGACTTTTCTTCGACCACGGGCGCGGCGACTTCCGCGATCATGCGCGGGCTACCGATTCGGCGTGTATTCTATGTTCAGCAGGACCCGGTTCACGTGCTGCTGGCACAGCCGGAGATTAAATCGGTCGAAGCATTGATTGGTAAAACGGTCGGTGTTACGGCATTGACCGACGCCGTGGGCATGTCCGCCAACGCGATTCTGCGCGCCCACGGGATAGAAGCCGGCAAAGTTACACTGCTCGCCATGCAGGTCACCGACAACGCTATCAAGTCGCTTACGACCAAGAGAATCGCGGCGACCTTGCTGGCACCGCCGTACGTGCAAGAGCTGGAAGCGCAAGGTTACGTCAGGTTGGCGGAAGCGAGGACCTACGCGCCGCTGAGTTTCATCGGCTTGGTCAGCGCCACGGAGACCGTAAAGAAAAGTCCGCAAAAAGTTTATGGCATGGTCGCCGCACTGCATCGAACCATGAACTACATCCTCAATCCGGCAAACCGGAGCGAAGTCGTTCAGTACGTTTCAACCTATCACAAGATCGATCTCCAGTTGGCGGAAAAAGCGCTGGCCGCGCAGATGCTGGGCTATAGCAAGGACGGCACGAAGCCGAGGGCGGCCGTTGAAAAGGAGATCGAAATTTACCGCGAGTCATTAAAGATCGCCAAAACATTCACGCCGGATGATTTGGAGGATTTGAGTCTGTTGAGGAAGGTGCAGGGAGCATCAGCTGCACGCTGAGCACTCTAAAGACGAAGCGAAATGAAGAATTTGTGGAGCTGGCATGGTAAGGCGAGATGGCCTTTTCGAACCGGAGCTTTGTTATTGCCTTAATTTTCTTACCGTTTATAATTTTCGTTGCCCTAGATCTCTTTCAAAAATCCGCTCTTCTCTAGATTGTTCACGAAAGTATTGTCGTAGATCTCTCCCGGTTTTCTTCTGATGGGACTGCCGCTTTCGCGGGGCAGGTCGCCGGCGAAGATTGCCAAAAACCAATTTGTCCTTTACAAAAGGACAAATAGTAAATAAAATGTCCTTTTAATAAGGACAAATGCGCGATCTTATACGGCAAAAGATTGTAGATTCTCTGGCCGCATCGGCGCCCGCCTTTACGCGCCGGGATGTTCGTCTGCCCGGAGTGAGGGGGAAGGCCGTGGCGGTGATCGGGATGCGGCGCACGGGTAAGACCACTTTTCTGTGGCAAGTCCTGGCGGACCGGCTCGAAAAAGGCGTCGGGAGGGAGGGGCTCCTCTATTTCAATTTTGAAGATGAGCGATTGGCGGGGCTAACCGCTGCCGATCTGCATATTCTTGTGGAGGAGTACTACCGCTTGCATCCGGAATGGCGCGGTGGGCGACGTGCGGTATTCTTTCTCGATGAAATCCAAGTTGTGCCAGGTTGGGAGACCTTTGCGCGCCGCCTGCTGGACACAGAGCGGGTGGAGCTATTTCTCTCCGGTTCTTCGGCGCGGTTATTGAGCCGGGAAGTGGCTACGAGCATGCGCGGCCGGGCGATGGAGGCACTCGTGCATCCATTTAGTTTCCGCGAATACTTGCGTCATCGTGGGCGAGAGCCGAATGCCAAGCCTGGCCGCTGGACCAAGGCGGAGCGCTCGGCTCTGAACAAGGCGCTACGTGAATATCTTGTGGGGGGTGGTTTTCCAGAATCCCAGGGTGTCCTGCTACGGGACCGTTTTGAGCTATTGCGTGGGTATGTAGATACGGCATTGATCCGGGATGTGATCGAGCGACACGGAGTGTCCCACCCGGTAGCGCTGCGCTGGATGGTGCGCCATTTACTCGGCAATGCCGGCGGTCATTTCAGTGTAAGCAAGTTTCTCGGCGATCTAAGATCACAGGGAGTACCCGTGGCCAAGGATACGCTCCACGCCTACCTTGCCCATCTGGAGGATGCCTTTCTAATCCGCACAGTTTCCGTCGCGTCGGACTCCGAGCGGCGCAGGATGGTCAATCCGCGAAAGATTTATCCAATCGATTCGGGACTCATCCCGGTGTTCGATAGGTCTGGAAAAAGCAACCTCGGACACTCGCTAGAAACTTCCGTATTGTTGGAGCTTGAACGACGGGGGGCGGAAATAGGCTATGTCCGCACATCGACCGGCTTCGAGGTTGATTTCTTAGCGCGCTATCAGGACGGTCGGGAAGAGTTGATTCAAGTGTGTGTCGACGTGGATACGCTTGCCACCCGAGAGCGCGAAACGCGCGCCTTGCTGGAAGCCGCCCGCGACTATCCGAAAGCCAAGCTTCGCCTGATCACTCTGCAACCGGAACTCTCCCGAAAACTGCCTAAAGGTGTAATTGCCCATGCGGCGGCCGACTGGCTACTCAGCGAAGAAAATGGGTGAAGGGGAGGGAAGGGATTTTGTAGATCACCGTCTATAATTTTCGTTGCCCCAGATCTCTTTCAAAAATCCGCTCTTCTCCAGATTGTTCACGAAAGTATTGTCGTAGATCTCTTCCGGTTTTCTTCTGATGGGACTGCCGCTTTCGCGGGCGAGCTCGACGGTGTCTGCGACGGCTTTGCCGGGGACGACCATGGTCCGGTCGAGGATTTCTTTGGCGTAAACATCGTAAGCGGATTGCAGCGCTTGTTGATCGCTAATTCGCATGGCCTTGCCCATGGACGCTTTGGCCTTGTCGGGATTTTTTTCGACAAAGTGGATGATCTCGGCGAAGGCCGCGACCATGCGCTGGACGCTCTCGGGACGCTCGCGCAGCATTTTGTAACTCGTATGAAGCGAGCTGTAGATGAACGGTATATTGAGATCGATTAGGCGATACATGACGTTGTAGCCTTCGTTCTTGGCGCGCACATCGAGCGGCGGCGTGATGATCACGCCGTGGACGATGCCGGCGGCCATGGCCTGATAACGCTCGCCCTGGCTGCCGCCGATGGGCCGGATCGTCACCGTTTCAGGAGCCAGGCCCAATTTTTTCACGACGGCGCGCGAGAGCCGGTCGCTCAAGTCGCCCGCCCGGGCGATGCCTAACGCTTTGCCCTTGAGATCCTCCGGCCGCCTCACCTCTTTTCGGGTCACCAGGACATACGGCAGTTTCACCAAGGGTGACGCCACAATCTTCGCGTCGATGCCCGCCGCCATGCCCGGGATAATCGCGTCCGACGCGCAGTAGGTGAATTGGACTTCATCGGTCGCCAGTGCAGTCAGGTTCTGGGCGCTGCCGCGGATAAAGATATTTTCCAACTTGACGCCGTACTTGTCGAACAGGCCATTGTCGAGGGCGGTGTAAAGATGCACAAAGCCGCCGGACACGGCGCAGGTCGACACTCTGAAGTTCAGAGTCTTCTCGCCGGGCTTGGGAAGGTACGGGTTGGCAAATGCAACTGAGGGAAGCAGGGTGAAAACGAGAGAGACGATTCTGAATATCTTCATGGCTAAAAGCTTATGACAAACATGATTGGTTTGTAAACAGGAGAAAGCTGGAGCGTGCTAACCTAAGTCATTCGTATGACCATCATCGAGAGTCTTCGCGGCTCGTGAATATTACCCGGTAAGCCCGGGTCGACGAATTGCCGATCTCTACAAGCTCATTTAAGCGAACCCAATCGGCGGCCCCGTCCTACTGAATCCCGGCGGCCGAAAGAAGTGATTTGGCTGACAAGGAAGAAAGATAGCTCAGAAACTGCCGCGCAATTTTCTGCGAATCGCTGTGCGGAATGATTGCCGCGGCGTAGGCCGTGTAATTCTGAATTACGGCGGGCAAGGGGCCGGCGAAGACGACCCCTTTATGGCTGCTCTCGATGATGACGGTGGTCGCGCCGAGGCCGATTTCTTGACCCTTGCCTTTGCTGACGTGATTGAGAACGGCGGCGAAGTCCGGATAACGCGTCGATTTGGCTCTGACCGCGGCGCCGATGCCGAGCCGATCGAAGAGCGTCTCCAAATAAATTCCCGTCGAAGCTTGATTGTAAACGATCGATTTGGAGGCGAGCAGCGAGTCCTTAAATTCGTCGACGTTGGCGATCCGCGGCAACGTCGCGCCCTCTCGAACCAAGACCCCGACGCCGATGCGCCCCAGCGTGACGCGGCCGGTAGCCGGAATCTTTCCTGCTTTTGCCAGATCATCGAGCGTATTCTGCGGCGCCACCACGATATCCACCGCTTCGCTGCCGTTGATCTTCTCCAGAATCGCCGGCGCAGTAGCGAAAGAAACCTCTGCAGCGCAGCCGGTGTCATGCCGGAAGGCGTCAATGACCTTGGTCAGCCCGGGTTTGACGGCTCCGGCGCTGAGTATTTTCATATTCGCGGACATTGAATAGTGATGGCCTCGGTCTCTCGAACAGGATAGGAAGTTAGACCCTGGTCACGACAAAGGCAAAGGCCACTCGCAGGGAGCGAACCCCTTGCAACTTGTGAAACCCAGGCGGCATCTAATG
>CAMLCX010000415.1 GCA_946478635.1 uncultured Pseudomonadota bacterium | reverse complement strand
GCCACGGAGATCACAGAGCACTCAGAGAAAAAGTTCTCCGTGACCTCGGTGTGCTCTGTGGCTAAATAGAATTTCGCTTGCCACCGAATTCCGAATCCGAGAGGTTTAGGCAACTTTAAGCCGCTTCAGTACGGAATCGTTACCAATTACGTGAAATTCCATATAATCGATCAAGCGCCGCGCAACGAAGAAATACCGCTGCAACTCAGCGGCGGAAGACTCTGCGGCAATCGGTTCCGTTGCGCCTGTCGTTGTCGCCCGATAGGATTCGACTTCTTGCACCAGGCCTTTTAACGCAGGCGGCAGGATATCCCATACCCCCGTCGACTCGCAGATCGAAACTAACTTGTTATGATCGTGCTCATGCGGCAAGCTCCCATGGCTTTCAATCAGCGCCGCTTTGATGGCTTTTTCCACCGCCTCTGCCAGCTTATCGAATTCTGCTTGGCCAACAGGGTCATCGGAAAAAGATTTGATCCTGTCGCGCGCTTCGCGTAGCCACGGATCCGCATAAAAACCCATTTATTCCTCCTGATGACCAGCTGAATTCAACCCCAATGATAGATTCACAATCGAGTTTTGGCAAGTAAAAGTCTCGTTGTCGCGGCAAGTCAGTCTTTCAAAGAAGCTCGACCTCCCGCTGTGGTAGGTTGGGTATAAAAAGGCCTTCGGGAATGATTCCCGAAGGCCTTGAAATACCAGTTTACCAGAATCCTCTATTACGCTGCCGGGCGGGAACGCGCGGTTTCGACCAAAGGACGATACTTGTCGTTGAGCTTCATCCAATGGGCCGCGCGGCCTTTCGCTTCCGCAAGCTTTGCTTCGGGAAAGGTGACAAACGGCACGCGCGTAGGCCCAACTTTACAATAGTCGGCGAATTCCTGCGGCCGCTTATTCCCTGAACCGGGAACTGGCTTGCCGGCGCCGACGCCGCCGAGATCTGCGATCACCTCAATGGCCTTTTGATTGTCGCCTTTGCGAACTTGCTCCAATAGGTAGAGTATTGGCCACGGACCCATCCAGACTTCAGTCGACCAGCAACCTGCAGCGCCCATCGCATAATAGGGGTACAACTGAGTTTGGTTCACAAACACGCTGATCTTACCGCGCACGATCCGCTGCAAATTCATGAACGCCTGAGTCGTTCGGTGACTGTCCTTCATGCCGATGATGTTGGGTTTCTTAACCAATTCTTGAAACGCCGCGACAGGAATCGTGAATTTGTGATTATCCGGGTTGTGGTAAATAACGATATTCAAATTCGGATACAGGTCCGCAATGTCATGATAGAACTTGATCGCATCTTGGACGTGCAGCGTTTCATAGTACGGGACGCCGAGAAGCACGCCATCCGCGCCCAGATCCTTGACGAAATTCATCTTCTGAATCACTTCGCGGGGATTGGGGCTGGTAACGCCAATAAAAAGAGGCACGCGCTTTTTCACAGTTTCGACAGTGGCGACGGCGAGCGTTTTGAACTCGTCAAAAAGCAAACTGTAGCATTCACCGTATGTTCCGGTGGTGGCGATGTTGTGGACTCCGTCTTTGATGATTTTGTCGACGCCTTCTTTTAGATTGTCGACGGCGACGGTTTGAGTGGCGCGAACATCGGTTGCATCCGGCGTCGCAAAGGCCGGCATCATGCCCAAAACTCCTTTTAGTTCGCTGGCAGAAATCATGATCGAAACCTCCTCACTAAATTTAGTTGGCGCTACTTTTCATAATGGCTAAACTATTAAACGAATCAATCGTTTACCACCCTTGTTAACAGCTCCACAAAGCGCTTGTCAAATACTCGACCGGCACCAGGAAGAACTGAACTATCGAAGAAATCGCGCAAGATCGGCGGTGTTGATACCGAAGTCGAAAATCAATTGATCTACAGAATTGCCTGTTAAAAAGTAAAAAAAACACAGAAGCGTGGACGTCGCATAATTTTTTGGCACACTCCTTTTGCGAGGCAACTTTTGATTGGCGGGTCATGAACGAACCCGTGGTCTTGATTGCGCTTGGATCGAAATATATTCTGAGCACCGTGAAACAAGATTTCGTGTCACAGCAAGAGACGGAACTTTTGCACGGCCGTTACGAGGCTTTGATGGGGATTTCCGAAGCGATCGCCTCGCACCGCGAGCTCGAAACACTTTTCGTCGAGCTTGCGCGTCAGTTGCACAGCGTCGTGCAGTTCGATTTTGCCAATCTCATTGTTTACGATCCGGCGCGCAAAGTCATGCAGTCTCATGTGCTCGAGACTCCTGACCCCTCGTATAGCTGCCCCGCCGGAGAATGTCCTATGGAGACTCCGGGCGGCTGGGTGTATCAGACGCAGCAACCGTGGGTCGTCTCCCATCTCGCCGTGGACACCCGATTTCCGGATCTCTCCCGCTGGCTTTGCGATCGAGGCGTCGAATCGCTCTGCATTGTTCCGGCCACGACAGCGCTCAGAAATCTTGGCGCGCTGGCTTTCGGCAGCCAGACGCAAGCCGCTTATTCAGAAATCGATGTCGTTTTTCTGCAACAGGTCGCGCGCCTGGTGGCGGTGGCGGTGGATAACGCGCTTCATTTCGAACAGGCACAATCGGTCCAGGAACAACTCAAGGCGGAACGCGACCGCCTGAGCATCTTATTGGAAGTAAACAACGCGGTGGTCTCGGTACTCGACTTGCACGAGCTTTTGAACGCTGTCTCGCGGTCACTGCGCCGCTTGGTGGCGCACGAGTACGCCAGTCTTTCGCTCTACGATGCGGAAACGCAGACCTTGCAGATCCACGCTCTCGATTTTCCCGTCAGCAAGGGATTGCTCCAGGAGGGCTTGGTCATTCCGGTTGAAGGCTCGCCGACCGGCCGCGCCATCGAAACCCGCCAGGCGGTTTTTATCACCGCCGCCGACGTCGAGCAATTCGGTTCCGATATCGCCCGCCGGATATTAGCCGAAGGCCTCAAGTGCGCATACTGCCTGCCATTGATTTCTCACGGGCGGCCTCTGGGCACGTTAGTGGTCGCGAGTATGACGGACGAGACCTTTCCAGAGAAAGACGCTGAACTGCTGCATCACGTCGCCAATCAGATCGCCATCGCCGTGGAAAACTCGCTCGCCTTTCGCAAGGAAGTGGACCGAGCCAACAAGCTGAGCGAGGAAAAGCTCTACCTTCAGGATGAGATTCGAACCGAGTATAATTTCGAGGAGATTATCGGCGAAAGTCCGGCACTGCGGGAAATTTTGCGACAATTGGAAACCGTGGCGCCGACGGACTCGACGGTTCTGATTCTCGGGGAAACGGGCACCGGCAAGGAGCTGATCGCTCGGGCTATTCATAACCTGAGCGCCCGGCGCGAACGCACCTTGGTGAAGGTCAATTGCGCCGCCATCCCAACGGGGCTGCTTGAAAGCGAGCTCTTTGGCCATGAAAAAGGCGCGTTCACCGGGGCGATCGGCCAGCGCCTCGGTCGTTTTGAGGTGGCGCATCGCGGCACGCTCTTTCTCGATGAGGTCGGCGATATTCCGCTCGAACTCCAGCCCAAGCTCCTGCGCGTTCTTCAAGAGCAAGAGTTCGAGCGCCTTGGCAGCGCGCGAACGATTCGTGTCGATGTGCGACTGGTGGCCGCCACCAACACAGATCTTGCACGGAAGGTCTCGGACAACCAGTTCCGCATCGATCTGTACTACCGGCTCAATGTTTTCCCCATCTTGATCCCGCCGCTGCGCGAACGCCGGGAAGATATTCCGCTGATGGTCCGCTACTTCGCGCAAAAGTATGCGCGCCGGATGAAGCGTCCGATCGACACGATTCCATCCCGTTCAATGACCGCGCTCACGGAATATCACTGGCCGGGCAACGTCCGCGAGCTGGAAAACTTCATCGAGCGCGCGGTGATCCTGTCGCGCGGCACGGAATTGCAGCTTCCTTTGGGAGGACTGAAGGCGCGCAGCAAGGTCGTTCCGGTCCTTGGGGCAGAAGGGGTGGGAACCCTCGAATACGCGGAGCGTGAGCATATCATGCGCGCCTTGAGCGAGACCAACTGGACCATTGGCGGCCCCACCGGCGCCGCCATCAAGCTCGGCATGAAGCGCACGACGCTTCAATCGAAGATGAAAAAACTTGGAATCGCCCGCACCAATTAAACACAAGGTTCCACCGAAGGCCGTCTTTCCTGCATCTCGCTGAACGATCATCTCCCCGAATATCCGCGGAATTGAAACCTGGGCCGCTCGCCCTGAACGGCCCGCAAGTTTTCCGTCGGAATCAACTCTCGCCAATTGGGCCCAGAGCGACCAACCGGGCTGATATTTCGGCATGCGCCGACAAAATCGGCGCCGCCCCACGGTTATGAGCGCAGTGAGGTTCAGCGCAAAAGAGCTGCGATTTCTTAATTACATGCGCGTTGGCCGGCTTGGCACTACGGACGGCAAAGCAATCCATTTGGTTCCCCTGTGTCCAGTTTTCGATGGAACCGCTTTCTACATGGCTACCCACGCGAAAACTCGCAAGGTCAAAAATCTCCGCAAGAATAACCAGGC
The DNA here is from genome assembly GCA_946478635.1 of uncultured Pseudomonadota bacterium. The sequence goes on along the minus strand of CAMLCX010000415.1, from coordinate 275 downwards.
GACCTTGCTCGTCGATCAATACTCCGATGACTGGATGCGTCACGTGGCCACGATGATGACGGGAGCGGTAGAGATCATTGAGAAAGGTTCGGAATTCGTCGGTTTGCTGCGAATAATCCAGGTTAGCTTCCAATTCAAGCGGAACTGCTGCGAGTGGCGTCGCCAACGGGTGATCTCCTCTGCGCCGCCCGACCGGGCGAGCAGGGAAGCTACCGCACCAGCTAGTGTAGTGTCTCACGCTGTTGGTGCTTTATCCGGCGTATAGTCTCCGCCAA
>CAMLCX010000414.1 GCA_946478635.1 uncultured Pseudomonadota bacterium | reverse complement strand
TGTGGTGGCAGCGCAAATGAGTGGCCAGATCCTAAACTTCACCAAGATCGCTAGGGAGATCGGTTCATCGACGGTCACCGTGCAGTCCTACTTTCAGATACTTGAAGACACTTTGATCGGTAGCCTGGTCGAACCGTTTCACGAATCGGTGCGCAAGCGCCAGCGCGGTAACCCGAAATTCTATTTCTTTGATACCGGGGTCCAACGCGCCCTCAACAACACGCTGCAAGTCGAGCTCGCGCCGCAGACTTACGCCTTCGGTGTCGCCTTCGAACACTTCATCGTCAACGAGATCCACCGGCTGCAAGCCTATGGCAAGAAAGATTACCGGCTGTCGTACCTTCGCACCAAGGACGGCGTCGAGATCGATCTGATTATCGAAAGGCCGGGGATGAAGCGAGCCCTGGTGGAAATCAAGTCCACGGAACGGATCACCGACGAAGACATCCGTTCACTGGTCATCTTAGGCAAAGACGTGCCCAACAGCGAAGCGTTTTGTCTCTCACGCGATCCGACCGCAAAAAAAATCAGCGCCGTTTCCTGCCTACCGTGGCAAGAAGGTCTTGTCCAACTCGGGTTGTAGAGACTGTGACGCGCGAGACCATGCGGCAGCTTTTCTAAAGTCCGTAGAACGCCGGTTGCTATCATCGCTTCGCGGAGTCTGCCCTGAGCAGCGTCGACGGGTTCAAATCGTTTGACGGATCATGGAAGCGAACACCGCCACGGCCGGATCGGTGACTGCCCCAAGACTTTGAATCTAATCGACTCGCGATAGGCTTTCTCGGTTCATTGGCGACAGTCGGCAGTACAATAGCCGCAGAGACGGTCACCTCCTTCGTCTCTTCTAACTGCACACTTCTCCTGGCTTAGCCTCATCGCGCCGCATTCCGCGGGGATCGACGCGCCTCGAAACCGCGCCGGATGTTTCTAATTTTGGCCGACAAATCGGCAAATGCTGAAAGTTCGTCAGTTGCATTCACGTTAAGTACAAATCTTTCAGACACTTACGGACGGTCTCGTGGTTGCATTGCCTGCCCACCGTCCGCGTCACAGAAATCGCAGATGACATTGAAGATCGAAAAAGTTTCCGCTGGGTGAAAACGGGTGTTCTTCTAATAGTAATGTTTTGCTTCGACGAAATAAGCAGAAAGAGGAACAGAGTGCGAAACATTTTTGCACGGCAAGCAGATGAGAATCCAGATCGGGCGGCGTGGATTCGGTCTAGGCAAGGAGGAATTAGCCCATGAGTTAGGACAGTTCGGCAGCGATGACGCCAGGTAAATTGCGTGGCCGCCAGACTGGCCACGTGCCGACGGCGTCGATTTTTGACCAAGTTACGTTCGCAATTTAGAGGAGAAATTTTCCATGAAGAGGCAGTTGTTTTTGAAATTTCAAGCCGCCTTTGGCTTGCCGTTATTTATAGCATTGGCTCCGATTTGTCAGGCGTCGCAACCGCAAGACTTTGCCCCGCCGGACGTCTTTCAAGCCGCTGGGACAACCGCGAGCTCGATTCAGAGTACGGTCGATTCGTTTCGCGCTGCTCTGGGCGATCGGCGCGAGATCAACTGGGACGGCGGCAATCCCGCCATTGTGACTACGACACCCCCGGTAACGCCGTTCAACACCTTTCTGGACAGCCGCGGTGCCCAGTTCACCACAAAGGGATTGGGCCTTTCGCAGGCTAGCCCTGCGGGCCTTGCAGTGCTCTTCGGCAATCCGACCTACGCCACCACCTTCAGCACTTTCAGCGCTTCGCGGTTGTTCACGCCGGTGGGCAGCAACGTCACCGAAGCTTTGTTCTTCCAACCCGGCACCAACGGCGCTGTTGCGGCAACGGTCAGTGGATTCGGCGCGGTTTTCACAGACGTTGACAAGCCGGACGGGAGCGGGCCCAGCAAAAAAAGAGGAAACCGTGGAGCGAGCACGCTGATTGAGTACTTCGGCGTCGACGGCAAGGCGCTGTTCAGCAGTTTCGTTCCAGCTTCGCCGGGGGATGGCAGCCTTTCCTTTTTCGGCATCGTGTTCGACGAGCCGCTCATCGCACGAGTCCGCATCACAACCGGCGACACGGTCCCGGGACCGGATGATGATGAGAAGCAAGACATTGTGATGATGGATGACTTTATCTACGGCGAGCCGCAGCCCCGTTAGGCAACGGGGCTTGCCTACTGCGCCTTTGTTGATATGAGGGGTCAGGGTCATTGTACCGTGCAAATGCATACAGAAAGATGCGCAGACAATGACCCTGACTGAGGCGTTCAACAGCGCAGGCACAATGAGAGAACGGACACGCAGCGTTGTCACTACCTCGCGCGCGTTCGTGTTGGCGAGGCGTGTTCGCCGGTCAAAGTTGCCGATGAAAAGTTTATTTTCGACGCCGGCGACATATCAATGAAAATTTCCGCTGGCAAGGCACCCTTCGAATTAGCTCACCAAGAATTCAAAACCAATTAATGAATAATTCCCCCTTTGGAAAAGGGGGAGAAGGGGGATTTGGGCGTGATTTCAGCCACTGCCATGTGCTGCATTTGTTAAACGAACTTTAGTTACAGGACACTAGATTTGGGCGATGCACCGAAACACCCGGTCCTTTGCCGACAATTCGGCAAATGCTGAAAATTCGGCAGTCTCTCCGGTGCCCAGCGTAGACATTTCAGAAAGTTACACGTGGTCTCCTCATTGCATTTCTGCTTGTCGTTTTACGTCACAGAAATCAGATGACACTGAAAATTGAAAAAATTTCCGGTGGGCGAAAGACCGTCATTCGCCTGAGCGGTCGGCTGCAATCGGAGCATCTCGATGAATTGAAGACTCAAATGGACGGCGATCAGTCACGGGTTGCGTTGGACCTGGATGGTGTGACGCTCGTGGATATCGAGGCAGTTCGATTTCTGACGGCCCGTGAGGAAAGTGGCGTCGAACTACTTCATTGCTGGCCCTACATACGAGAGTGGATCATCCGTGAAAAGGTCACAGAAGGTTAGAGGGTCTAGCGGCGCTTCCGATAACCATCGGACACGAAACGGGTCACAAGCCGCCGAAGGATAAACAATAAACATATCATTATGAAAATTCACCAGATCATGGCCGGTGCCGCGTTGGCGGCGCAGCGCAAGCAAGCCTAGGATCTAGGAATTGAAAGCAGAAGATCATTTTATGACATCAGCGCATCTTTTCGTCCCCCTCTGTTTTTCAGCGTTGCTGTTCATCTCGGGTTGCATCGGCGTCGGTGGTGATGTTCAAGCAGGTCGCAATGCACTACAAACCGGTCGGGCCAACGACGCAATCAGTTACTTGACGCGGGCTGCCGAGGCCGATCCCAATTACAAGATTCCCTACCGGGTTCCCGCGGGCGTATTGGCGTACCTGGGGCGGGCATATCTCGAAACCGGCAAAGACACAGAAGCTCGGCAAACTTTGGAAAGAGCGGTCAATCTTGATAAGAACGATCCGTTCGCGCATCTGTACCTTGGGATCGCGCTGTTAAAGACCGGCGAGCGCGAGCGCGGTCGCAAAGAAGTCGAAGATGGGCTTAGGGCGATCGATGACACGCTTGAGTACATCGCAGAGGACCGCGTCTACGGGTTCTTTTGGGATCCCGGCATGCAAATTCGCAATGACATTCGACAATCACTAGCCGCCAAACTGGATGACGCGCAGCTTGCCATGGCAGGCGAGCGCGTCGGTTGTCAGTTCGACGAGGAGATCGATAAAGCGCGACGCGACGAGGCACGAAGAATGGGTGGCCCCGACAGCAACAGCGGCGGGAATTGAACATCCATCAGACACTGATTGCACGATTTCAAACTTCGCAAAAAGGAGAGCTCACATGCCATACATCACTGTTGGAGGAGCAATACCAATGTCCACCGATACTGAAGCCGAGAAACATCCATCGCGAACGCGCGTCGAGGACCAAACCAAGCGGCAGCCAAGGGTCGTCAGAACTACTTTGGGAGAGCTCATCGTTGCGGTGACTGAAGAGGTCATGCCCTTTGTCCGCGAACCATCGGCCCTGTACCCGGTGGTCTCGTGTATCGTTAATGATGTCGTAGCACGCCATCGCCTGCGCATTCACGAGTGGGCACCAGAAAAATATCCAAGTTGTTTGGCTGGAACGCTGCATTAATCGCGCGATTCCGCTGGGCACGCCGCACGAACAGATCAACGGTTCCGCGCCGCGCATCGCCGGCGTCATTCCAGAGCTGTTCGAAGTGCCGGTAATACCGGCTGCGTAGAGCTGAGAGAGTTCAAGCAAACCTACGATCGGAGGAATTATGTCAAAGATGCGTGCTGCGCAAATCACTCGCCCGAATGGACCCATTGAAATTGTTGAACGCGAAATTCCAGAGCCCGGTGCCGGTTCGGTACGGATCAAGGTTGAGGCTTGCGGTATTTGCCACAGCGATGCCATGACCAAGGAAGGTTTGTGGCCAGGCATCGAGTACCCGCGCGTTCCGGGACATGAGATCGCTGGTATCATCGATGCGGTGGGGACAACCGTCGTCGGATGGTCACGAGGCCAATGGGTCGGCGTTGGATGGCACGGCGGACACTGCGGCTATTGCGATTCTTGCCGCCGCGGCGACTTCGTCACCTGTCAAGTCGCGCTGCAAGTTCCTGGCATCGCCTACGACGGCGGCTACGCCGAATATATGATCGCTCCCGCCGGCGCATTAGCGTCGATTCCGGAAGGACTTTCAACGGTGGACGCCGGACCGTTGATGTGCGCGGGCGTCACCACTTTCAACCCTCTTCGTAATAGCGGCGCGCGGCCGGGCGACGTGGTCGCCGTACTCGGCATCGGCG
>CAMLCX010000413.1 GCA_946478635.1 uncultured Pseudomonadota bacterium | reverse complement strand
GATTTACGGCGGCGTTTGGAAAAGACTGGGAAGAAAAAAAGTCGTCGCGCCCAAGCATGGCTGCTGGGAAAACCTCGCCAATGCTCTAAGACCTCACGGTGTGCTGAAAGAAGACGTGCCGAGCCCGCTGAATGTTTTTCAGACCATGGTGATCAACGCCAAAACCGGCAGCATGCGCTACTCGATGACGCGGCCGCGCCCGGGCGGCGACATGATGGACTTCCGCTGCGAGATGGATTGCCTGGTTGGTATCAGCGCTTGCCCCGAGGGCGGGCGAGGGAAGGATTTAAGGGTGGTGATTTATAAGAATTAGACACAACCTTGTTCAAGCCGTTCAAAAAGTTCAAATCGTTCAAGCCCCCTCCTTCATCCTCCCCCGCGACGCGGGGGAGGAAAGCGTGCCCTGAGCTGCGTCGAAGGGAGGTGGGGGATTGAACCCTTCGGCGGAGTTTATCCTGAGCATGCCGAAGGACTCAGGACCGGCTCCGCGCAGCGGTTGAACGGCTTGAACATTTTGAACGGAGTTTATTTGTAAAGTTTGTCGATAAAGCCGCTCGACTCGAGCTCTTTGATGAAACTGACGTCGGTGAAGTCGGAAGGTTTCGCCTGCGCGGCTTTGGGATTCTTAATCTTCAACTGGTCAAGGTAGAGCTGGATACCGGGCTCGGTGGGATAGGGAACTTTGAGCGTCAGTTTGGCGACGATTTCGTTATAGGCTTCTTCGACCGATTTTGGGTCTTTGATCGCAAGATATTTTTGTAAGATCTTTTGCGCGCCCTTCGGATTGGTCAGGTTGTAATGGCTGCCCTCGACGTAGGCCCTGATAAAACGGCGCACCGTTTCGGGCTTTTTCTTGATGTAATCCCGCGTGGTGGCCACGCCGTTTTGCTGCCATTCGACATCGAGCTTGGTGAAATCCAGCAAGGCGCGCATGCCGATCTCCTTGGCCTTCAGAGTTTCCGGCGCTTGCAGGAGCGTGGCCTGCAGCGCGTTGGTCTGCATCGCCGCGAGGCGCGCAGGAATCGAGCCGGCTTGCACGTAGGTCACATCGGTTTCTTTTATTCCGAATCTGGGCAGCACGGTGATCGCCGCGGCGTGGTCCGCGCCGCCGATGCGGCTCACGCCGAATTTCTTGCCTCTTAGGTCTTCCACTCGTTTGATCTCGTCGGTGACAAAGAGCACGTAGGGAAAGCGATTGGCTCCGCCCGCAACCAGCACGGCCCCGGATCCCTGAAGATTGCTGGTCACCACCGCCGAGGCGCCGGCGTGCACTATCGGGGTCTCTCCGGAGACCAGCGCAGTGACCGCGAGCGGCGCGCCGACCAGCAGCACCAGGTCGACGTCGAGTCCATGCTTGGCATAAAAGCCCATCTCTTTGGCGGTCCAGATCGTGGCTTGAGTCGGAGCGATCACCGTGTAGGCGACGCGCAGCTTTTCCATCGATTGCGCGGCGACGAAGGAATGGGACATCGACAACACGAGCGGTGCGCATAAGAAAGAAAAAAAGATTCGAATAAAGAGATTGCTCATGATGGCTCTCCTGGAGACTAAACTTGATGTGACCGCGATCCCGCCACCCATGGCGGGCAATATCCCAAGCCTTTGCCAATATCAATGGCCGTGGAATGTTTTGCCGTTGTCGGGATTTGTCGATCGTGTTGCTTTCCGAACTGGAGTTCCCGGACTGCGGATCGAATGAGATTAGCGAAACGCTGAAATACGCTACCAGAGTGCTGAAAAACCATCTCGGAGTCCTTCGACCTGGCTCAGGACGAACGGAATGGATTGAGATCGTTGCTGATTTTCCGTTCATGCTGAGCCTCGTCGAAGCATTCTTTGCTTTTTTCAGCAAACTGCTAGGCCGCGTCGCGCCACGGGATCAGGCGCCGATCCAAATATTGTATCAGCGCCAGCAGCGCGACCGCGATCAATACGATTGTGAGGATGGTTGCAAAGAGCGCGCTTGAGTTGAACGACGCGCTGAACGTCATCAGCATGGCGCCGAATCCGACCACGGCAAGAATCATTTCGCCGGTGACCATGCCGAGCACGGCGCGACCCATGCCCAGTCGAATGCCGGCCATGATCATCGGCAGGGCGGCGGGCAGAATCACTTTGAGAAACAATTCGCTCTCGCGCGCGCCGAACGAGCGCGCCATTTCGGTCAGCGTCGGATCGACGTTGCGCACGCCGGCCGTCGTGTTGATGGCGATGATGACGAAGGCGAAGAGAAAAACGATCCAGACGCGCGAATGAAGACCGAGGCCAAAAGCGATCACCAGAAACGGAATGAAGGAAATCATCGGCACGGCGAGCAGCGCCGTCATGTAAACGTCCAAAAATGATTCGAGCCGCCGGTAGCGGCCCATCAAAAGGCCCAGCGGGACGCCGAACAGCACCGAAATAAAAAAACCAATGAACAGGGCTTGAAAGCTTACCGCAATGGCCCGGAAGAGCTGCCCGGTGACAAGCAGCTCCACCCACACGGTTATGACTTTGGAAAGGGGCGGGAGCAGATGGGCGTTGCCCGCGCGCCCGGCGATCTCCCAGATCGCCGCGAGCGTAATGAGCGAGATAATTCTAAGGCTGCGCGCTTTCATTGCGCTATTTGCGTCCGATCTTTTTCAGCACCTTGTCCAGAGGAGCGGTATCAAAGGCCTGTTTGAAACTTACGGCGTCTTTCTTGAGCAATCCGGATTCCTCGAAGAATTTAATGCTCGCGTCGCCGCGCTCTTTGCCGGCGCCGCCGTTAACGTCCCAGATTCTAAGTTCCTTGTAACTCGCCGCGATGGCATCGACCAGCTCGGGCTTGGTTTCGGGCAGCAGTCTAAGCGCATTCTCTTTGACCGATGCGGGGCGCTCCTCGGCGCTCCGATGCGCCCTGAGAATCGCCTCGAGCACGGTTTCAACCAATGCGGCGTTCTTTTGCACGTAATCGGCGCGGGCAAAGTACATCGAGCCAATCAACTGAGGGAAAGTCTTCGCATAGGAAATCAAGACGTGAAACTGGCCCGGCTTGGCGCTGAGGATGTTCAAAACATCGCCGATCTCAGCCGGCGTCGCGTCCAACTGGCCGCGCATGAGGGCCTCGGCGCGCACGTCGGAACCGGGAATGATCATCCAGTTGGGATTGATCTTGTAGTGTTGCGCCATCCATTTGACCAGCGCCTCGGTGACGGTGATCGGCGCGTGGTAACCGACCCGTTTGCCGTCCAGTTGTTTGACATCTTTAATGGATACCGGCGTGACGAGCTGCCACTCGTTGCGAACCTGTTCGCCGATGATGCGAATGTTCATGCCGCTCTCGACGGCTTTTACCACCGCGATGCCGGCGGCGGAACCGATATCGGCTTCGCCGGCGACAACCGCCTGGACGGCCAGGTCGGTCTTGGGAAAGAACGTCGGCACAACTTCGATGCCCTGCTTCTTGAGTTGCTCCCATGCGAGCAACGAGGGGATATCGCCCATGTCCGCCGACGAAGGATAAGCGAAGCGCACTTTTTTCTGTGCCTGCGCTTGGCTGTCCCACGTGAAACCGACAGCAACAATCAAAAGCAGCAGCGATATCTTCGCGAGTGAATGAATCATGGGCGTTTCTCCTCCGTTAATTTGTTCTAAATCATTGTTGGCGCCTCCACCTCGTTCCTCCCCCGCGTGCGGGGGAGGATGAAGGAGGGGGCAACTATTCAATTGCAACTTCCGCCTTCCATCCAGTGAGCCGGCGGTCAAGCCATTGCACCGCTTTCATGGTCACCAGTGCCACCAACAGGATCGTGAGAATCACCGCGAACAGCGAATCGGTGGCGAAGGCTGAGCCATATTGCATGATCATGGCGCCGATGCCGGTGAGCGTGAGTAACATTTCCGCCGTAACCATGCCCTTGACGGCGCGGCCGATTCCCAGGCGAAGACCTGCCATGATCGCGGGAAGCGCGGCCGGAAGGATGATCTTGAAAAAGATTTCTTTTTCCCGGGCGCCGAAGGAGCGCGCCATTTCGACCAGAACGTTGTCGACCTGTTTCACGCCGGTCATGGTGTTGATGATAATGACAAAGACCGAGAAAAGAAAAACCACAGCGATGCGCGATTCCACGCCGAGTCCGAACCACAGGATTAAAATCGGCACGAAGGCGGTGGTCGGCGCCGACATGAGAGCGTTGACGTAAATATCCAGGAAATGCTCGACGGCGCGGAAACGCCCCATGAGAAGGCCGAGGACGATGCCAACGAATACGGCCAGGAAAAAACCGATGGCGAGAGTCGTAAGGCTCATGGTCAAATTGGCCAGCAACTTGCCGCTGCTGAGAAGTTTCCACCAGGCCGCGCCGATTTGCGAGAGCGGCGGAATCAGCGTCGAATTCATTATCCGGCCGACGATTTCCCAGAGCAGCGCAAGGGAAAGGATGGAGAGAATGTTGGTGCTAAACCGGCTTCTCAATGGTGATTCGCCATCGCTTTCTTAAGGCTTTCCCAAATGTAGTTGGTCAGGTCGACGAATTTTGCGTCGCGACGCACCTCTTCGGACACACGCGGGCGCGGCAGCGGCACATCGAGAATTTCCGCCACTTTTCCCGGCCGCGGCGTCATCACCACCACCCGGTCGGAAAGATAGACCGCTTCATCCATGCTGTGGGTGACGAAAATCACCGTCTTGCGCTCGCGCTGCCACAACTCCAAGAGCTCTTCCTGCAAGAGCTGGCGGGTCTGGGCATCGACCGCGCCGAAGGGTTCGTCCATGAGCAGGATGGAGGGATTAACCGCCAGCGCGCGGGCCAACCCGGCGCGTTGCTGCATGCCGCCGGAAAGCTCGT
>CAMLCX010000412.1 GCA_946478635.1 uncultured Pseudomonadota bacterium | reverse complement strand
CGCGATGGCTTTCAAATTCTTCGATCCCATCACCGCGCCGACGCCGCCGCGGCCGGCGTGGCGCCCTTCGTTGCTGATGGTGGCGAACCGAACCAGATTTTCGCCCGCCTTGCCGATGGCCGCCGCCCATAGCGCCGGCCGATTGAGCTCGGTTCGAATCGCCGCTTCGGTGTCCAGCGGACTCTTGCCGCGCAGATATTCGGCCCGGCGGATCTCGACGCGGTCGTCGCGGATAAAAACATAGACCATCGCGGCCGCTTTGCCAGTGATGACGATGGCGTCGACTCCGACGCGTTTCAATTCGAGCGCGAAGTGGCTCGAAGAGAGCGAGTCGGCGATAAAGCCGGTGAGCGGCGATTTGGTGACGACGGCGTACTTGGCCGTGGTGGTGAGACCGGTTCCCACCAGCGGCGCACTGGCAAAAATCAGCGGATTGTCCGGCGCAAAAGGGTCGACGCCCGGCGGCGCATAATCATAGAGCAGGCTGGTGCCCAAGCCGATGCCGCCGAGAAAAGCGCGCAGTCGCGACTCTTCGAGATCCCGCCAAAAGCTTTTGCCGCTGTTTAGATCGATATGCAGCAGACGGCCGTGAAAGCCATGCATCGATCAGCCTCCGGCGTCCGCCGACAGGATGAAAATCTTATCGCCGGAATGAACTCTGGCGGCCGGCGTGCGAATGAAGTCGAGGCCGTTCACGTTGCAGGCATAGCCGTTGACAAGACTGCGCCCATCCGCGGTGATGACCCGATCGATCAACACCGGCAGCTTCTCGGCGAGGGCCGCGTAGGCCTGCGCGACGGTGGCGCCTTCAGGCAACGAGAGCGCAACCTCTCGGGTGCGCGCGAGCAAACGCGCGGCGCCGAAAAGCTCGACGGTGCACTCGACCGCGTCGTTCACCGGTAGATTCCCGGTGTTTTTCAATTGCGCCCAGCGCGTCAAAGCCGCTTCATAGTCTGCCGGTGAATTCATGTTGAAAAAGCTCAAGCCCTCGGGATCGAAGCGGCGGATTTCGTCCGCGCCGATTTTCAAGGTGCGAACTTTGTCGAAAAGATAAACGGGTCGCAACTCGCCGCGCTCCAGTTGGCCGGCGAGCAGCGGCAGTACGCTTCGGCGATACACCGCATGCAGCGGTTGAAAGCGCTCTTCCCAATAGGGCACGACGACGTCGTAGTTGGAAATCTGCGCAATCAGATGCGCGATCAGCGACGGATTGAGGAAAGCCACATCGCAGGAAGTGACGAAGCCAGCTTCGCCCCGGGCCGCCTGCAGTCCATAGTAAATTCCGCCAACCGGCCCCTGATAGGCGACTTCGTCGCGCACCAGGGTCGCTTCGAGCGGCGGCAATTCCTGTCCCGGCGCGGCGACGATAACGGTTTCACCGAATAGATGACTCAAGCCGCGCACCAGATGGGTAATCAGCGGCTCGCCATCGAATTCGAGCAGTGCCTTGGCTCTGCCCATGCGCGAACTCTTGCCGCCGGCGAGAATGATGGCAGAGCTGTCGCCGAGAATCATTGGCGCTGGACTTGCTCGGCAGGGTTGGGGTTACGCTTTCCCTCGTCGGCGTCGGCCGATGGCGCGCCCTGGTCGAGCCAATCTTTAAATTCACTGAGCGAGTGAGCAAGACGCCACTCTTCAAAAATGGCTCGGGCCATGGCGGACACCGCTCCGGCCGATTCCGGCGTGCAGGCCAGAGCGCATTGCAGCAACCACTCTTCGAAGGCTTCCGGATCGGGATTTTCGCGCACCGCGCGCTGGAGCAGGTCCCGCTTGATCGCCAGGCCGATGCCGTCCGGCGTTTGGTCCCGTTTGCGGCTTCGCCGGCGTCCCTCGGCCGCTTCGAGGGCGGCGAGCAACGCTGCGCAAACCTCTGCGGGTCGAGTCATTGAATGGCTCATGTTATCCAAGACAGGATAGTCTCGCTCAAGCGCGGCTTATTTACAACTTTGACGGCGAGCGCATACCCTGCTCCGGCGGGTCGCTGGTAACCGCGCTCGAGAGCTGCGATATCGAGATCCACGCTGGCAAGGTCATCGACGAAAACCTTCACAGGTGCGCTACCCTGGAGCGTGGTGAATGTCTTTAAGTAACCCAGACAGCGCTTGCACGCGTCGATAGTTGCATTAGACCCGCTTTTCTCCGCCACGAGAGAGACCAGCTCTTTGTGGTCAGTCATACCGCAGTAAGAACAAAACAGGCAGTGCGCTTGCCATTGACCGCCGCAACGGCCGCAGCGCAGGTAACGGCTGCGTTCGATGCCGCGCACCTCGGCGAAGGCCGGCCAGGCAGCGCATATTGGACAATATCCCTCCCGCCAACTTTCGTTTAACGATTGCTGCCACCGGCGATTGCAAGCTTGCAGAAAAGGTATCGGCGCGAGCGCGGCGACGGCTTGGAGCGCGTCCGCATCCACATCAAGCTCAATGGCGACCGACCGCAGGGCCTGCCAATTCTGGCACAGCGATGAGATGAATAGATCGCTGGTATTCAAGCGCGCCAGTTTGGCGCTCTTGAGCGTCGACATCTTCGGCGCGCCGCACTCGCAAGCAGCGCGCAAGAGCTGTTGCGACCAGGCAGCGACGGCCGCCGGCTCGAGCACCAGGGTGGCGCCGGCCAGCAGTGGAGCGTTATTTTCTTGTGACTCCGGCAGCTCGGGGACAAGCGCTTGCCATTTTGGATCTGACGCTTCGCGCAGGACTTTTTCCACAACCGTTAGCCACGGCAACCATTCCGGATACTGGCGACCCAGGTCCCCGGTGCCGCTATCCAGTGAAGCGGTCATCGGCGGCTCAGCGCGTCGGCCTGGTTGGCGGAATCCAAAGGTGGATGTTTGGCGGGAATAAGCTTGGGCGTTTTCCAGAAGGGCTGTGAGCCTTCGTGCATTTCCACGACTCTGGCTCGGTTTCCGACGTCGGCACCCGGACCGCTGCCGCGGGTTCGCGTCGTCTCAGGGCTCGCGCAGCCGATAAGGTAGAACGAAACAGCAGTTAGTAAAATCACCGCAAAATGCACGTCACACCCCTTGAGCCGAAAAGACGATCACCAGGCGTAGAATAAAACCGCCGATCAAGACCAATGCGGACGCCGTGGTCACGTTACGATTGCCGAGCCATTCCCGGCGCCAAAAAAGCGCCAGAGGAATTAGCATTCCCATCACGATGACACCGAAAAAGAGCAGTAGACCCCAGGCGCTCAGCCATGTGCGGAATACCGGCCCGAGCGATATCATGACGCCGATCAAAACAAGAAATTCCAGCGCAACGACCCATGTGTCCACGCGGTGGAGCGCGACTACGCCGGGCATGGTCCATCGGTATTGTTGCGCGAGAAGAATCATCAATGCCGCCGATATCGATGCGGCGGAAACAACGAACAGCATTCCCAGAAGCGGTGTGTCGGACCAAATTGGACGATTGGTCACCGCCAGAAGGACTCCGGTGTAACCAGCGACGTAGAACCCGAAAATTCCGCCAATCAAGCCGATGATCCGTCCCAGCATCGTCGGCGGGCGGATTCCCCGTCCAGCCGGCCAAGCCAAACGATCGTCTTCAACGAGGGCTGCGAGAAAAGATAGCAATGCGAATAGTCCGAATATCAAAAGCGCCCAGGATCCGACCGACATGGGGGACCAATATTTGAACATGGGGCGGTAAGTGTTCGACTCGATCAGCATATGCCAGAAGCGCAGTGGCCGAGTGAGATCAAGAGTCAACAGCAGCCCGCTGATAATGATGCATGGAAATGAGATGTAATAGCCCAGGCGCGCGAGCGGGCGGTCTTCGTCTCGCCCGAAGAAATCGATAAGCACCGCCAGAAAATAGCATCCGCCGGCGAGTCCGCCGAAAAAGAAATACAAAACAATCAGCCATCCCCAATCCGGCGGCGCGCTAAAAAAGGTGCTGGAGGGAATCGTATTCATGGCCGATCCTCCCGGCCTTCGACCCCGGCGCCGCGATTGCGAAAATTGATGACGCCCATCAGGCCGACCAGAACGGCGCCCAGGATGGAAAACCACGAGGCGGACGCAAGATTGCGCGAGGGCATCTTCGGATCCGGCGGCAAACCGTAAACTTCCGGTTTATCCACCAGCAGGTAAAATGAGTTCAGACCGCCGAGCATTTTTTCATCGGCGCCGTAAAGATAAGCGCGCTTCTCGCCCAGCTCGTGCAGTTTGGCGACGCGGCCTTCTGCTCTCTGGCTCAGGTCCTTGATCGTGCCGAACTGGATCGACTGGGTCGGGCAGGCCTTCGAGCAAGCCGGCTCCATACCGACTTGAAGCCGGTCGTAGCAGAGCGTGCACTTCTGGGCGATGCCCGAGGCCGGATTGACATCGATAACGCCGAATGGGCAGGCCGAGATGCAATCCCGGCAACCGTTGCACGCGTCGGATTGAATCACCACCGTGTCGAACTCGGTGCGCACGATGGCGCCGGTAGGACAGACCTCAAGACAAGGCGCGTTCACGCAGTGCTTGCACACGTCGCTCATCAAGAGCCAGCGGCCGTCCTTGCGGTCCTCGGTGAACTGCTCGATGAATTTTACATGGCGCCAGTGGATGCCGTCGAGCTTTCGCGTGTTGTCGTAGCTGTTGCCGCTAAGCGTGTTCAAGCCGCCATTAGTGGCAGGAAGCTGGTTCCATTCCTTGCACGCCACCTCGCAGGCTTTGCAGCCGATGCAGACGGTGGTGTCGGTATAAAAGCCCATGGGCTCTGGCATAAATCGCTCCGTTTCTCTTCGCGAATCTCTATTCGCTTCGTTCCACTCCACGAATCTCAAATCTCAGATTTCATATTCAGTCATTTGAGATATGAGAT
>CAMLCX010000411.1 GCA_946478635.1 uncultured Pseudomonadota bacterium | reverse complement strand
GTCGAAGGGCCGCGAAGGGCGCAAAGGTCGGATAAGATAAAAACAATTAGGTTTTTAAATTTCCTCGCGAATTATTCCGAACTTGGCGTGCTTTGCGCCCCTTCGATAGACTCAGGACATGCTTGGCGGGAGTGTATTCCCCACTGTTCAATCATTTCCGCCTTTGTTCTGGCGAACTATACGCACCTTCATTTAAGAGTCACTACACTAGCTAGCCTAGCCGCCCATCGGTCTTGTGTTTTGTTGGACGAAAGTGCCGAGATGACCGGCTGGAAGTTTAGGAATCTACCGCACTGGCGAGCGGCAGCAGAAAGCGCCATACAGTTCACGCCTGTATCCTTCTGGAGATCGCCTCTTCGAGATCCTGTGAATCTTAGAAACCAACTCTCGGCCCCATTTATTGCCCACACTATCCCAGTAAAATTATTTCCCAGGGGAGCCGGAAAGTCTGTTCAATTTTAGACATTTTTCTCTTTTTGCGTGGGTCATTCGAGCGATTTCAGCATGGCGCGTATGCTGCCCGTAGCCATGGCAATGCTCGTATCTGCGGCGCCGTAGTAGAGGCGCAGGGTGTCGCCGTCGGAAGCGGTCGTCGTGCCGCAAGGGAAAACCACATTGTCGACATCGCCGCGCTGCTCATAGTCTTCTTGCGGACCAAAGACCCACTCATCGCTCCTTTTCAGGCAACGCCCCGGCGCTTCCAAATCAAACAAGGCTAACCCCAAACGGTAAATCGCGCCGGCGGCCGTCTGGCGCACGCCGTGGTAGATCACCAACCAGCCTTGCGGCGTCAATATCGGCGGCGGCGAAAGGCCGATTTTATTGGCATCCCACCAGCCGCCGAGGCGCGCTTCGAGCATCAGCTTGTGGCCGCCCCAATGGCGGAGATTTTCGGAAAAAGAGATCCACATATGCGCGCGCGGCGCGCTTACCGGACGATGAATCAAAGCCCACTGACCGCCGATACGATGGGGCAGCAGCGCAGCGTCTTTATCTTCCGGCGGCATGATCACGCCGTAGCGCTCGAACTCGTGGAAATCTTCCGTGAGCGCAAGCGACACCCCCGGCCCATCGCGCGTGAAAGCGGTGTAAACGACGGCGTATTTTTTCAGTTCCGCAACGTAGGTAATGCGCGGGTCCTCGATGCCCCACAATTCTTCCGGATAACGCTCGGGATCGGCCGGCATGGTCGGCCGGGACTCGATCTGCCAGTTATCTATGCCGTTGACAGAGCGAGCGACACATAAATGAGAATGTCCGCGCCGATCTTCCACACGACACAAAAGCAGAGTCGTGCCGTCCGGCAGTAAGGTGGCGCCAGGGTTGAAAACGCTGTTAACTGGGTAGGGCCAATCGGCGGAGGTTAAAATAGGGTTGAGCTTATGACGTTCGAAAAGTTCGGTTCTATGAATAGCCATTAGGATGCCGCCTCCACGGTCAGGAGTGTATTCTCCGCGAGACGCAGTTCCAGCACGGCCTGAAGAAACGCCAGCGAAGACTCCGCGCCTTGATTTTCGTTCGGGCGATCGGCGTGCAAACCATCTCGACAACCGCCCGTCGTGGGGTCGTAAAGCGGAAGGTTGAGATCATTGCGGCCAAGGAACCAGTCAAAGGCACAGCGCGCTTCCTTGTACCAGATCTTGTCGCCTGTGCTTCGATGCGCTTCGAGGCAAGCGGAAATCATCGTTTGAGCCTCCACCGGTTGTTGATCGAAGCGCGCGCGCTCACCGCCGCGCTGATAAAAACCGTTGGAGCCGATGGGCACAAAATGACCGCCGTTGGTCTTGTCGCGCTGAAGGTCAGCCAACCAGGTGAGCGACTCGAGCGCGGCATCCGTCATGACGCGGTTCGGTATCGATTGACCGCACATCAGAAAAGCGTGAGGCAGCACGGCGTTGCAATAGCTCAGACTTTCCTCAAACCAGCGCCACTCATCCGAGCGATTCGCTTGATACAGCATGAGCAGCCGCCCGGCCAATTCCTCGCGCACCTGGCTTGCTCGGCGGTCGCCGTCGTAACGGCGTAGATATTCGTGAATGCCGATCAGCGCGAAGGCCCACGCCCGCGGACTGGTGGTGGCGAGAATCGCCGGCAAGGCCTGCTCGAACAACCGTCCCGCCATGCTCTGGAGACCCGGCGTGTTGGAACGGCCCAACAGCGTGCCTAACGCCCAGAGGGTGCGGCCGTGGCTATCGTCGGAGCCGCTCGCCTCCAGCCAATGGCGCTGGTAATCCATAAAATTGCGAAAACGTTTGGTCTCGCGATTGAAGGCATAGCAGATGAAAGCGAGATATTTTGCGACCATCTCGGAGGCTTCGGAGTGGCCCAGCTCATCCCCCAAGACACTGACCATCAAGGCCCTGGCGTTGTCGTCGACAGTGTAACCTTCGCTATAGTTGGGCAAAGTGAAAAGGGCATGCTGCAGCATGCCGGTATCATCGGTCATGCGCCGCAAATGGTCCAGTTTGAGCGGCGGCAGTTCGGCGAGTCTCTTGTCAAGCGGCTTGACGGCAAATGCGCTCGGCGTGAAACTGCGCCGCTCGGCCCGGGCACGGGCAAAACTTTCCAGATAACGGCGCGCTACCTGCGGCCAGACCATCTCGCGTCCGAACATATAAGCGCGCTTGCGCATGGCGTGGCGTTTGGCCTCGTTGTCCAAAAGGTCGATGGTTTGCGCCGCCAACGCCGTCGGATCGCGGAACGGCACGAGCGCGCCGCGTTCATCGGCGAGCATTTCTTCGGCGTACCAATAGGGCGTCGAAATGACGGCCTTGCCCGCGCCCAGGGTATAAGCCAGCGTGCCCGAAACGATCTGCGCCGGATTCAGATACGGTGTAATATAGATGTCGGCCGCGCCGATAAATTCGACGAGTTCTTCCAGCGTGACGAATTGATTGTAAAAGATGACCTGCCCTTCGACGCCCTTTTCTTGCGCGAGGCGCTGCAATGACAATCGATAGGTTTCCCCGTCGCGCTGCTTGACGTGAGGATGAGTTGCGCCGACGATAAAATAGACAACGTTTGGATGCTTGGCGAGAATCGCCGGCAATGCCGCAATAACGGTTTCAATTCCTTTGTTGGCGGACAGCAAGCCAAAACTGAGCAAAACAATTTTGCCCTCGACGCCGAATAGATCCTTATGGAAACCGGGGTCGACGAAGGATAGGTCAGGGATTCCATGCGGAATCAGATCTATTTTCGTTGGCGAAACGCGATAAATCTCGCGCAAGAACGCGGCGCCGCGCTCGCTCATGACCACTACCCGGGCCGATAACGCCGCCACTTCTTCCAGAACCCTGCGCTGGTACGGGTTCGGTTCGCGCAAAATCGTATGCAGCGTCGTTACGATGGGCATGCGCAATTCGCGCAGCAACGCTAAAATATAGCTGCCTGCGCGCCCGCCGAAGATGCCGTACTCGAACTGCAGGGACACGACGTCAACGCTATTGATATTCAAGAAATCAGCGGCGCGGCGGTAAGACTCGACATCCTTCTCAACTAACTCGAATCGTACCCGTGACGGGTACGCATAGCCGGTTTCCGTGTCGTTTACCGGCAGAGCGATGCACGTTGCGCCGGGCTGCTCGACGGCGACCGCCTCGCATAGATCGGTCGTGAAGGTTGCGATACCGCATTGGCGCGGCAAGTAGTTACCGATGAAGGCGATGCGATCGTTGTCTGATTTTTTAGAATAGGAATCCATGTGCAACCCTCCCTCGTTGCATCGCCTCGATCTGCCCGACATGGCCGGGTGAGAAACGCAAAAGAGGCGGTACTCACAGGGACCGCCTCTTTAAAAACCCGGTCAAAATTTGGACCGAGCATGCGCTAATTGGACTTTGGGATGCCAACACTTACATCGGCATAAATTATATCAGAGTTTGAGCGTAAAGATAGCCCGACCTGAACCGGGGCGCGTCATAAATACCCTAGACGATGATCCGCGCCCTAAAATTGGCAGTTGCGAACCGCCGTTATGCGCGGGCGCGCGCGGGTGTTAGAGTTGACAAGACGGCGCGATAGGCTAGTAGTTCTAGCCAACCCTCCTGCTAAACGCTAAGGGCTGCAATGATCGCGAAACCACGTAACCGGTCGATATGGAGATGAGTTATGAAATGCCCGGCTCAAATCAATGGAGTTGAATGCGGACTAGATACAAAGTCAGCCTACCCTGGTCGCAAACCGAATTCCCATAATGATCTGATCGAACACCGTGAATGCGAAGCGGGGCATAAATGGCATTACAATTTCTCGCGCCAAAAAAGTGAAGCCTGCGATTGCCCAAATTTGACTTCCGCGTCGGAATCTTGAATCGTGGCGTCAGCGATCGCTGGTTGATAGCAAAATCATCATTTATAAGACGCGCGCGCGCGTTAAAACATTGGGCGGCAATCTCGGCGGTATCAATAAGCCGCCCCTATTGAACGTGGCCACGACGTCCGTTTTTCGGAAGCGCGTCTAGTAGCGGCCTGCGAAAGCGCTTAGACTTCATCAAGACGAACCTTGTGGAACAGACTAAGAGAAATACCCAATGAAGCGTGTATTACTTTCCGCAATTTTACTGATAGCGAGTTGCGCGCCCCAACCTCCCGTCCGTTCCGGAACCGGCACGTACGGCGGGGCCGCTGGAAGCGTGAGTGGCGGCGGCAGCGCAGGTGGAATCAACAGCCAGAACAAGCCTGCGAACAGTTATAGCCAGGATGCTGTTGAGTGCGAGCGCAAGGCGGCGCTGTCTCAGGCTGGCAGCAAAGGCGAAGCATTCGCTAATTGCATGCGCTCCAGGGGCCGCACGCCGGGCCCGAATTAGGTTGGGCCGTAGGG
>CAMLCX010000410.1 GCA_946478635.1 uncultured Pseudomonadota bacterium | reverse complement strand
AAGGGCATCTACGGTATCATTCTCGTTGCTCAACGCCTCTCGCCTACTTAATCACCTGATTCGCCCGCTCGAGCACGCGGCTCGGAATCGTCAGTCCGATCTGTTTCGCCGCCTTGAGGTTAATGACAAATTCAAACTTGGTCACTTGCTGTACCGGCAAATCAGCTGGTTTGGCGCCTTTCAAGATTTTGTCCACGTAACCAGCCGCGCGCCGATAGAGGTCAACGGAGTCCGCCCCGTAGAATATGAGGCCGCCTTCATCGACAAACCCCTTATCAAAGTAAATAGCTGGCAGACGGTATTTGCCGGCAAACTCGACGATGCGCTTTCTTTCGGCGAAAAATGGGCTACCGGTGGCCGTCATAATCGCGCCCACCTGCTTCTGCTTTGCGGTTTGAAAGGCGCTCTCTAAAGCTTTAGGCTCGAGTTGAGTCTCGATCTCCTCCAATTTTAGCTTCAGTGCCAGAGCCGCAGCTCTGAGCTCTTTCAGTTGGAGGTCTAATCCGGTGTTGGCTTCCAGCCGCGCCCGCGCCGCAAGAAATCCAACTCGGGCGAGTTTGGGGAGCGTGTCCTGGAGTATCTCTAGCCTTTTGGTATTTAGTTCGGTCCCTAAACTCGCGAGCCCAGTGATATTGCCTCCGGGCCGCGCGAGACTCGCAACCAGACCTGCACCCACAGGATCGGGGGCGTTCGCCACCACGATAGGTATGGTAGGGGTCGCTTTCTTCGCCGCCAACGCCGGCAGTACCCCTGGGACCAAGATGAGATCAACCTTGAGACGAACCAGCTCCGCTGCAAGCTCAGGCAGGCGCTCAAGCTTGTGCTCGGCAAACCGGTACTCGATGATGATATTCTTTCCCTCGATCCAGCCGAGATTGCCCAGCTCTTGCCGGAATGCGTCCACCATAACCGCCATACCGGAAGGCGTGCTTGGATCAAGTAAACCTATGCGGAAGATTTTGCCCGGCTGCTGCGCGTGAGCCACAGTCCCAGTTACTACGAGCACGAAAGTGATTATCGAAAGTCCAAGCCATTCTGGATTGTCGATCCTTCGGCAAGACTCAGGACAGGTTTTAGATTTACGATTACCGGATTGAAAACCAAGAAATCGAAGGAAACGATTTTGCTTCATTGGTTTTTCCTCACTCAAGCAATAATCTTTCCTTCCCAGAGATCGCGCAAAAAAAGCCGCCACGGCAGGATTCTGATATGCTCATGAATCCTTTCAACTCGTTCGTTACAGACGACTAGGGTTTGACGCGGCGCATTTTCATCCCTGAACGCCATCAACGGCCGCAAATCATTGCGTTCAACCCGATTGGTCCCCTTTACTTCAATGGCCACTTGGCCGTCACCCAGAACGAAATCGGCTTCCAGGCCAGATTTGGTTCTCCAGAAATTGATCGCGTAGTTCAACTCTCTGAGCGACCTGTGCGCTCTGATCTCCATGAAGATGAAATGCTCAAAGGCCTTGCCGAACAATTCGCCCCGTTCTTGCGTCAGATGGCGGTTGGTCAGCGCGCCGGCAACGCCGACATCGAAGAGATAAAACTTTGGCGCCTGGCTGATGACTTGCCGGCTTTGTCGCCTTTTGAAAGGCGCAATCATGGTTCCTAACAAAGTGTCTTCCAAAATGTGGTAGTACTCCTTTACTGTTTTGGAATCCACGCCACAATCACGCGCAATATTGGAAAAGTTCGTTAGCTCGCCATGGGAGTATCCCATCGCCTCAAAAAACCGGGAAAAGGCTGGAATATTTCGGGTCAGTCCTTCGGCAAAAACTTCTTCCTTTAAATAATCGGTCGTATAGGCTTTCAACGATTTTTGGTGGTGATCCTCCAGGTAGTGGCTTGGAATCATCCCATGATTCAGTACCCGCAGTAGCTCGATGTTCTTGAGCTCGGCGCTCACCAGCGGAAACATTTCAAATCGCCAGGCTCTGCCACCCAGCAGGTTTGCCTGTCCCCGTTTCAATTTGCGGGCGCTTGATCCGCACAGTATGAATTGCAGCCCCTTGTTCTCGATAAGCCAGTGAACCTCATCGAGAATATGCGGCACCTTCTGCACTTCATCCAAGATGATCGGATGCTTTAGGACGCTGGAATCCTGCGCTAATAACTGATCCCGCAAGAGCGCGGGACGCTTGGAAAACTCCAGAACTAAATCGGTATCGAGAAAATCAAATAGCAGGCTTTGCGGAAACCGCCCTTTTAAATAGGTCGATTTTCCGGTTTTTCTTGCACCCCAAAGAAACGCCGACTGTCTTCGGGGAAGAGCCATTTCGAGCATTCTCTTGATCAGGTCCATATTAGGATAATACTACGAGATAGGTGACCTAATTCGTATCCTATTCCGAATGGGTATAACCCTCAAGAGACGCCTCCAAAGCTCGTAACGGACCGGGGGTCTCCTTTCGGTCCATGAGCGCATTGCTTTCTCAACTTCCGCCAGCTCCGGGCTATTCTTGAAAAGTCCCACCAATTTTTAGACTTTCGATCCTTCGGCAAGGCTGAGAAAAAGTCTTAGATTTCCGATTACCGGAAGAATCGGAAACTCGCTTCGACAATAATTTCGTGCGTTTTTCGCCGATCCAAGCTCTTACTGGTCAGCCTTGAGATTAATGACGAATTCAAACTTCGTCGCCTGCTGCACCGGCAAGTCAGCCGGTTTGGCACCTTTCAAGATCTTATCCACGTAAACAGCCGCGCGCCGGAAAAGGTGATCGAAGTCCACCCCATAGAACATGAGACCGTCCTCATCGACAAACTCCTTCTGAAAATAAATAGCCGGTAACCGGTGTTTGCCAGCAAGCTCGACCATCCGCTTTCTTTCGGCAAAAAAGGAGACCCTAGCCCTCCTTTTTCTGCGCTGATTGCGCCTCACCTCAAACACGTTGATAAGAGTGACAACGGGGCTATCTTTTGAAATCTTAGTCATCCCCTATTTCGTTCCTACGTCGCCGTCGAGTGGCGGCGAAAACGAAATGTTGAGTCAACATCAACAATCCTTGATATAGGCGGCCGATTGAGACACCCTACCCCGGCCACGCAGCGTTCTGAAGGACTACCCGGTACCCGTCCGGGTCCTCGAAGGTGCGTCCGTTGCGATCCCAATACGGGTTGAAAGACGCCACCGGCTCGTAGCCTTCTCTGCGCATCCGCTCCATGGCCGCGCGCCAGTCGTCATCATTCGGTAAGTAAAACACCAAAAGATTATCGGCGCTCGGCGCCCGTCCCGCCGTGTGACCACGCAATTGCGTAAACTCCAGATGGTAGGATTCCCCAGCCACGCCCAGCATAACGCCATCGAACCCCTCGTGATCCGCAAATGAGCCGATGACGGTCAGACCCAGACCATCTCTGTAGAATCGGACGACTTCTTCAAGATGATCCGTGGGACGGGCAACTCGGAATGTTGTGTTGGGTTTCATAAACTTCTCTTAACCATGACGATGGCCACCGCAGATAACGAACCGCGAAAACTCGACTTATACAGCTCCTCTTGATCTCTGCGGGCACCTCATCGTTTACACCGTTCGAAGCGCTTGAATGATATTCAGCCGCGCCGCGCCGACCGCGGGCAAGAAACCGCCGATAAGACCCATCAAAAGCGAAAAGCCCAGCGACATGGCCGCGATCGACGGCGACAACGCGAATGAGAACGCCAGCTCGGAAAACGAGCCGAAGTTGAGCGTCGAGATGGTGACGAACTGAAGCAACGAGGCGATCCCCAGACCGACGAGACCGCCGACGAAAGACAGGAACAAGGATTCAATTAGAAACGCCAGCATGATGCTCCGGCGGAAAAAGCCGAGCGCGCGCAGGGTGCCGATTTCAACGGTGCGGTTGGCAACAGCGCCGTACATGGTGATCATCGCGCCGATCATGGCGCCGGTGCTGAAAATCACCGTGATGAAGATTCCCAGGATGCGGATGAACGTCGCCATCATCTCGGACTGTTCCTCGAAGAATTTCTTCTCGCGCTTGGCGACGAAATATTGCAAGCGGTTGTCCGCCTCGAACGCGGCCAGCACGCTGGCAAAATCGCCGGGGTCCTTGAGCCGCAATGTCACGGTGGACAAGGACGACCTTTTGAAAGCATCGGCAATCTGATTGAGATCCCCCCATAACTCCGAATCGAAACCGCTGCCTTCCGAGTCGAATATACCGACCACGGTCCAGACGTCGCCGCCGAATTTCACTTTCTCGCCGATTTGCGCACCAACGAAACGGTTGGTGATTCCGGCGCCGGCGATCACCTCGCGCGCACCCCAATTGAACATCCGTCCCTGAACAACGCGCACCTGGGGGCGTAGTTCAAAAGCCGCTTCCTCCACTCCGCGAACGGTCACGTTGCTGATACCGTCGGCGCCGAGTTTGCTTAGATTGATGATCACGACGACTTCTTTGGAGCTGATCGGCTTGCCTTCGGCGTCGCGCGCGACCTGCGGCAGGTTGATGACAATGCCGGCGGCTTCCCGGTCGAGAATGCTCATGATCTCGCTCATCGCCGCCTTGCGCACGACGATCATGTTGTCATCGGAGCCGGTGGATCGGAGCGTCTTCTGCACGCCGTTGGCCATCATCAGCACGGCCGAAAACACAAACACGACAAGCGCGATGCCGAGCATGGTGATCACGGTTGTCAAGCGGCGTGACACCGAACTGCGTATGACATACTTCAGAGGAATCTGCATACGAATCTAACGCGGATTATTGTTGACCCCAGAGTCACAGCAGCGCGCAGTATGCTGCGCACTGCCTTTGCGACGTTTGCACTGCAATATCTCAAAATTTGCGCGACTTGCGCAAATTTTTCAGGTTGGT
>CAMLCX010000409.1 GCA_946478635.1 uncultured Pseudomonadota bacterium | reverse complement strand
TCCGGCGAGGACAACCTCGTCATCGGCACCGACTACGGCCACAACGATCAGTCGACCGAGATCGAAGCGCTGCGCAATCTAAAAAATCAGGGCAGCATCACGCCCCGGCAGTACGAAAAGATTACTTACGATAATGCGAAAGTGTTGTTTGGGTTGTGAGGGAAGGCCTTATTGTCGATTAGCTTGCCCAAAGCAAATGTTCTAAACTAACGCAAAGTACCAAACCCCGAAGTAAGTATGGCACTGCTCGAGGAGATACGGGAGAAGATCGAGGCCGAACAGTTCGAATTTTCCAAACATGCAGTTGACCAAAGTATTATTCGTCGTATCTCTGTACAAGAAGCCCGAGAAATTTTTGCCGACGCTGTGGTGATTGAAGACTATCCAGAGGATAAATACGGGCCAAGTTGTTTGATTTTGGGAAGAACTAGAGCAGGAAGGCCACTGCATATCCAATGCAGCTACCCGTCGCGGCCCCTTATCAAGATCATCACACTTTATGAACCCGATCCGGACTTTTGGATTGATTTCAGGACACGGAGAACATCATGAATCCTAGAGAAGAAAAATTAATTGAGCGGCGGGTAACATACACGCTAGAGCACGAGGGGAAGTTCTATATCGTGGAGAACGTGCCGGCCCGCGTCAACGATGAGACGGGCGAGCAATACTTCTCGCCTGTAACGGTAGAACGCCTGCAGAAAACGATTCTGCAGCAGGGCAAGCCGAACCGAGTGATCCAAACCCCCGTCTACGACTACGCCGAGTAGCTGGAGCAAGAACGCGGCAAGTGAATCGCACACCCTCTGGTAGGGGTTTGGGTCGGAGATCTACATCTCAGAGCCTCCCTGTGATTGACGCATTCTAGTCGGTCGTCATGAGCGAGGTGCCGAGGTAGGATGCTTATCGCCCGGATGGACTTTCGCGTAATCCAGGACGTCTGTATCTCGGATTTTGTTTTGCTGCGGGCAGGCTACGGTTGCTATTAGAACTTCAGTCCCTCGACGAACTTTTCCTGCTTCAGCCGGTCCATGATCGAGCCGTCGGCGAACTCTTTGGGGTCGCGGCGCGGCGCGTCGGGGTATTCTTTGCCGAAGTTTTCCAGGATGAGCTTCATGCGCGCGCATCCAGCGATGAGACCAAGTCGAATGCCGTGGCGCCGAGCCGGGACTGCCTGATCTGGTATTCCTTACTGTGACTTGACGCCGCGTGTGCCGTGAAGAGCAGGAAAGCCCCCTGGGTTCGGATCGTCGCTGTGGCGCAGAATGGCGACACGCTGCCGCATCGCGGCAATTTCAGCCGTCTGTGAGGCAATGATCTCCTCGGCGAGGCGGCGGGTCAGCGGGTCCTTTCCGTAAATCAGCACCAGGCGTGCCATCTCCACCGCACCTTCGTGGTGCGGAATCATCATCGCCAGAAAATCGACGTCGGGATTGCCGGTGTAGCCGGGAGAATGCATGTCGTTCATCATTTTTTTCATGCCCGCATCCAATTGACGCGTGAAGGTCTGGTCGCTCGCCGGAAGCGGTGCGTTTTGAGATTCTGCGATACTGTGTTGATGCTGGGCGCACGCTGGCTGGGCGGTTACTGCGCCGACAAGCAGGAGTATTGCGATCGTTGTTCTCATAGGGCCACCTACGCGGTTTGGCTGCGCGCGCCTGGGCGCACATAAACGAGGTTGATACTTTTCTTATTTCGCAACTTGCCTGAAGGGAGCGCGAGTTCGCCGAGAGGGATTTGCGCGATAAAATTTGGCTTCAAAGGATCGCTGACGTCGAAGGCGGTGCAAACGGTTTGGCCGGCGCTGGGCGTATTCGGCAGTTCATCTTGCTCGTGGGCGATGTAGAGCAGTGTGTTTTCCGGGTTAGTCCACATGCCGTGCGCTTCCCGCCCCTGGCTGACAAAGTGACCGACGACCTTGCGGCTCCCCGGCGCCGCCGAGCGATCGATAATCGCGATCTGACTCGACGCCGTGCCACCCGGCCCGCCGTCGTCCACGCGGGCGAGTGACGCATAGACAACCTTGCCTCTGGCATTCTCGACGAATTCGACATGGTTGGGCCGGGCGAGCTTGCCGAGGGAAACCGTATCGAGCGGCTTTGGTTCTTGAGCGACGGACCAGACCGACACGGCGTCGGCAAGCTTGTGCGAAAGCCATAGCTCTTTTCCGTCCGGCGTGGTCTTTTGAAACGGAGTGAAACCGAAAGCGTCTTGCGCTTTGATATCGACAAGCGCGCGGCGCTTTGGACGGCTAAAGCCGTCACGGCCAAAGTTGGTCTCCAAAACTTCGAGCTGCGAAGTTTTTTGCGAAATGACGAACGCGAGCTTGCCGTCTGTCGAGAACCAAATCTGCGCGGGACCGTTTAAGCAATTCACATAGAGTCGCACCGCGCGGGAAGCCACGCCGCGAGATTCTTTGATGGCGTTCGCCGTCTCGAGAATGGCGATCCGATTTTCCCCACGCACCGTCACCCAGATTTCCTTCCCATTGCGGCTAAAGGTCGGTTCGTGCGGCTCGCGACCGACCATGATACCGCTGGTGAGCCGCTCTCCGTTTGTCTGCTCGCCCGCTTGCGGGTTGGGCGTATTGCCGATGACTTTCATGGTTTCGAGATCGACAAGATAGACATTGCTCGTGCCACGTCCGGTGCAGGCCAGGAGCTTATTATCCGGCGACGGCGCGGCGCCGTGGATGTTGATGGCGCCGTGATACAGCGGTTTGGTCACCATCGCGAGGTGGGTGGGAGTCACTCCCCCGGTAACCAGCCGGAAGGGCGGTCGCGGGTCCTCATCAAAGGACGTGAGATTGATGGTCGTGGACACCGCGTTCGTGTTCGGATCGATCACGCTCAGGGTGTTGGAGTCCTCATTGCAGATAATGACGCGGTCCCGGCTGCTACCGCCAGTGCTGCTCTGAGCGAATGCACGGTCAAATGGAAACGCTGCAAGTGCCGCCGCTGTGGTTACATTGGTTATGAATTCACGCCGCGTCCAATTGCTCATAGTGTGTCCTCTCTTCATTTTCATTGTGGAAAGACTGCCTCTGTTTAGCAAGGTAGCCCGGATGAAGGTAACCCGGATGGAGCTTTGCGCAATCCGGGTTCCCCTGGATTCCATTTCATTCCATCCAGGCTACAATCCCAATCAGAATTTTAGGTTTTCGACGAACCTTTCCTGCTTCAGCCGGTCCATGATCGAGCCGTCGGCGAACTCTTTGGGGTCGCGGCGCGGGGCGTCGGGGTATTCTTTGCCGAAGTTTTCCAGGATCAGCTTGATGCCGTCGAGGGTCGGCGAGATGTAATCGGGCAGCAGCGATGCGACGAAGTCGAATTCCGTGGCGGCGAGCTTCGGATCGTTGATCTTCATGTATTTGGCGATAATCCGTTCGCTGTCGGCGCGGTTGCGCTTGAGCGTGACGATCGATTCCGTGGCGCACTTCATGTAGCGATAGGCGAGCTCGCGATTTTTGTTCAACCAGGTTTCTTCGACGACCACCGAGGTCCACGGAAAAGGTATGGCCATCTGCTGCGCGGTGGCGAGCACGCGAAAGCCGAGCGCGCGGGCGTTGTCTGTGGCGGCGGCGCCGAGAAAAGTATATTGAATGGTGCCGGTTTTCAGCGCCGCGACTCGGCTCGAGTCGCCGCCCATCTGGAGCATTTTCAGATCCCTGTCGACGTTGAGACCGTTCTTGCGGAACAGATAGCGAAAGCCCTGGTCGGTGGACGAGCCGAAGCGCGAGATGCCGGCAAGTTTCCCCGGGAGATCCGGGATGCCCTTGATGTCGGGGTGAACGACCAGGTTCGACGCCAGCCAGGGGAGCGGATTGCCGAGGATGGTCAGCTTGACGCCGCGCAATCGCGCTTCGATGGACACCGGACCGCCGCCGGCGATCTGCACGCTGCCGCTCACCAGCGCGGCGATGTTCATGGTGCCGCTGTTGATGTAGAGCAGTTCGCCTTCGAGGCCATGCTTGGCGAAAATATTTCGGTCCAGCGCTACCCAGAGAAAGGCCTGCGTGGCATTCACCGCCGAATAGGAAATGCGCAGCTTATCGGCGGCAAAATTTTCCGCCGCGAAGCCAAGGACACCGGCCAATGCCAGCGAGACGAACCTGATGAGAAACAGTTTGTAGTTGGTCATAGGACTTTGGATACAGCGATTGGGATGTGCCGGTCAAGGGATTGCATTTCGCCGACCAAGGTGGCTTGCTTCTTGACAACTCAAAAGACGCTTTGTTACCAAGGAACACGACTTAAAAATTAAGGAGATCCAATGCAGCTAAAGGGCGCAGTGTCGGCGCGCAAGATTCCTTGTCTCATCGTTCTGTGCGCGGCTTTTGTTTCGGCGGTCCGCTCCGGTTATGCCCAGAGCATCGATGAGACTTACCGGCTGGCGTTGAAGGAAGGCGAGCTGAACGTTTACGGCACGTTGACGCCGGATACGGCAATGAAAGTTTTGCCGGTATTCGAAAAACGCTTTCCCGGCATCAAGACCGTTAACACCGGCGCGAGTTCCGATAAGATCGTCGCGCGGGCGATCTCCGAGGCGCGGGGCGGCAGAACCATTGGGGACGTGTTTCACATGAACCTCGAAGCCATCATTCAGGTGCACGAGCAGGGCCTCGTGCTCGAAAAATTGCCGCCGGAAGCAGACGTCTTCGCGAGCCATCTCAAGGGCACCTACTGGGTGGCGACGCGCTTCAATACTTTGGTCGCTGCGTGGAACACGCAGTTGATCGGAAAATCGGACGAGCCCAAAAGTTATGAAGACTTTGCCGAGCCGAAATGGTAAGGCAAACTGTTGGCCGAGCCGCGCGACTCGGAGTTCTTGATCGCTTTCGCCGAACAAAGATACAAGAGC
>CAMLCX010000408.1 GCA_946478635.1 uncultured Pseudomonadota bacterium | reverse complement strand
ACCGTAGTTGAATAAATTACAAACCCGGCGGGGATGAACCGAATTCGATCTAAACCAGTCGAACCCAGGGCTTCTGCAAAGAAGTCGCATAGCCGACTTCAGCGGCGTGAGAGACTCCGGCGGCTAGCAGATCATCAATCAACTTGGCGGCGTGCCGTTTGGCGACTGCGATCAGTAGTCCTCCCGAGGTTTGCGGATCGAGCGCGACTTGCACGAGGCCTTCGCGGATCGACTTGTCGATGACCATTTTGTCCGCCAAATAGTCCCGATTGCGCTTGCAGCCTCCCGTGACATAGCCCTTTTCCGCCAGGCGCTTTGCACTGCGTAACAGCGGCAGTTTCGCGGATTCAATCACCAATGTGATACCGCTGCCGCTCGCCATTCCCAGGGAATGGCCGAGAATGCCGAAGCCCGTGACATCCGAGCAGGCGTGCACCGGGTGCTTGCGCGCGACCGCGGACGCGGCGGCATTGAGGGTGATCATCGATTTGACGGCTTCATTGACGCTTTCTTCGGAAGCCTTGCCTTTCTTGAGAGCAGTGGTGATGATCCCGGTGCCCAGCGCCTTGGTTAAAACGAGGACGTCGCCTTCCTGAACGCCGACATTGCGAAAAATCTTGTCGGGATGAATGACGCCGGTTACGGCCATGCCGAATTTTATCTCTTCGTCGATGATGCTATGGCCGCCGATGACCACGGCGCCGCTCTCTTTAACCTTCTCGGCGCCGCCTTTGAGAATCTCGCCGAGGACCTCGATATCCATCTTGCCCTTGGGAAAGCAGACGATGTTCATGCAGGTCTTGGGCTCGCCGCCCATGGCATAAACGTCGCTCAACGCATTGGCCGCCGAGATCTGGCCAAAAATATATGGATCGTCGACGATCGGCGTAAAGAAATCCACCGTGTTGACGATCGCCAAATCGGGACGCAGCCGGTACACCCCCGCGTCGTCGGAGGTTTCGGTGCCGACGAGCATGTCGACGTGCTGAAACTTGGGCAGGCCGTGCAAAACTTGCACGAGGTCGGCTGGGCCGAGCTTAGCGGCTCAACCCGCGGCCTTGACTTCTTGCGTCAGCCGCACGGCTTTTTTCTTCGTGAGAATCATAGTCGCTCACTGTAATTCGATATCGGTTCGTTTTCAATGTCGAGGAGTAAATCGCCGTAGCAGGGGAAAACTCATGGTCAAATCTGATTGTCGTTTCCGCATGTTTTTTAGCCGGAATCCAACTGAACGATCCTCGGCTTCAAGCCGAGGGGCGCTGAATGTGTCGACTGGAAGTCGGCGCTTTTTCCGTCATTCCGGCGGAAGCCAGGCGGTTCTGGGACTTGCACCGAAAATGAACCTGGATGCCGGCATGACGAACTTTCACTTGCCTCAAAGCGAGGGATTTCAGCCATCCCCGAAAAAGACATTAAGCCTGGCTGCCTGTTATGCAACGCACGGGTGATGCTCGATTAAGCGATGATGGTTTCCAGGGTAATTCACTGCGGCGGGTTACGCTTTTCGCCGGGCGGCACTTTGAGACGGCGGATATCGCCGATGCGAATCGTCAAACCGTCGCGGTCGAAGAACTCCAGGAGCGGAATGGTGTACTTGCGGCTGGAACCGATCAAATCCCGAAAGGACGCCGCGGTCATCTCGCCCTTCTCGGCCAAGTGGTTCCTTAACGTTTGCCGCAACTGCTCGATGCTGGTCGCGAGAAAGTACATGTCGGTGGTGATGCGCACGACAGCGCCTTCACGCTCCAGCAGGCGGATCACTTCATTCAATCGGTTTCGCGGCACACCGGCTTGTTTCTCGATTTCCTTCAAATCCGGCGGCGCGAGCGGTTGCTCTCCCAGGAGTTTCTTGATCTTGTCCATCAGAGTTTTTTCTTGACCGCCGAGCTGCACGCGGTGGCTAGCGAGGCGCAGAAGACTCTCTTCTCGGGCGATCAGCTTTTCATTGATCAGCGCGTCGGTGACAAAGCGAAAAATCTTCGGCGAAAGCGCGTAAATCAGCTTGCCGCGCAGCTCTTCCATGTCCATGCCCGGAACCAGCGGGTGGGCGGCATGGAAGGCTTTGATCCGCTCAAGAATCTGCTCTTTGAGCCGCCCCCACTTTGCTTGCGTCGTATAGAGCTTCTCTCCTTCGGCATTCAGAACACGCAGATTTTTCATCCGGTCGATGGTATCGCGGATTTGTTCCTCGCGTACGTTGAGGAATTGGTAAATCGCCTCGATCGGCAGCGCGAAAGCGGCGCTGCTCTCGATATAGGCTTCTGTGAGCGCGCCCGTGTCGCCCTGCAAGAGCGCATCCAAACGCTGGGGCAGCTCGGTTTCACCGCGTTTGTGGCGATTGGCCCAGGGGTTGATGACGACGCCGCCGGCAAGGGTGCGCCGCGCCGTTTCATCGCGCAGAATGAAATGATCGCCGCGCAGCGCCAGGAGCGGTTCGGAGATCGTAACCTGGCAGTACGCCGATTCTTTTGGCTCGATCATTTCGCCGGCGCCGAGGATGACGATCTTGCCGAGCCGTTCGGCGGCGCCGAGATGAACGCGCACGCGCTGGTGATTCTTGAGGCCCTTGCGCGCGCCGGGGCGGACTTCCAAATGTGCATCGAAGCGATCGCTCACCAGCGAGATTTTCTCGTGGCAGATCACGTGACCGCGGGCGATCTCGGCGCGCTCCGGCCCGGTGAGATTCATCGCCACCCGCTGCCCCCAGCCGGCGCGATCGACGGATTGGCCGTGGACCTGAAGGCTGCGCACGCGAAAGATGTGATCTCCCGGCAAGCAGCGCACTTGCTCGCCTACTTTTATTTCGCCGCTTAAACCCGTGCCGGTCACGACCACGCCATGGCCCTGCAAGACAAAGGCGCGGTCGACTGGCAAGCGGAAGTAACCGTTCGGTGGGTTTTTGTTTTGGCTCTTTAAAATTTCCGCGATGCGCTCTTTGAGCTCGGCGATGCCTTGTCCGGTTGCTGAAGACACCGCCATTTTTGGCGAGTCTTCCAGCACCGTGCCCAGGGTTAAAATGTCGATTTCCTCGCCGACTTCGGCGATGCGGGCCGGCGGCACGAGATCGGCTTTGGTGATGACGAAAATCGCCATCTTGACGCCGAGCAGGTGGACGATGTCCAGGTGTTCCTCGGTCTGCGGCATGACGCCGTCGTCGGCAGCCACCGTGAAGAGCACGAGATCGATGCCGTGGGCGCCCGCCAGCATGTTCTTGATGAAGCGCTCGTGCCCGGGCACGTCGACGATGCCGGCGGATGTGCCGTCCGGCAAATCGAGATGGGCGAAGCCCAGGTCGATGGATATGCCGCGCTCTTTTTCTTCTTTTAGACGGTCCGTGTCAAAACCGGTGAGCGCCTTGATCAAGCTGGTTTTGCCGTGATCGATATGGCCGGCGGTGCCGATGATGTAAGGCATGACTCGATTTTAGATTTTGGCTTGCCGATTTTCGATTGGCGATCGGGTGACGGTCATGGCGGATTTCACAGGCTGGGCAATTTTGGGATTAGATCGTTCGGGTCGAAGATCATTCTCAAGTCGAGGAGAAAGCGGTCGTCTTTAATCCGGCCGATGATCGGCGGATCGGCCGAGCGAAATTTATTCGCGATCGCGTTGGCGCCGAGGTTCGGATGCTCCACGCTTAGCGCAATTGTCGGCAGCTCTTCGGTCGGCAGGGCGCCGCTGCCGATCTGAGCGGTGGATTCCTGCAACTGAATTCGAAATTCATCGCCGAGAGCCGCGGTTAATTTCGGCGCGAGCGCTTCGCCCATGGAGCGGATTTCCTCCATGGGCCGGGTGAAAGCGCGCAGGGTGGGAATCTCTTCGACGATGCTCGGCGATTGGCGATAGCGGCGCAGCGTCGCCTCCAAAGCCGCGAGGGTCAATTTGCCGCAGCGCAGCGCCCGCTGCAGCGGGTTGCGGTTCATCCTGCCGATCAAATCTTTCCTGCCGACCATCAAGCCGGCCTGGGGTCCGCCGAGAATCTTGTCGCCGCTGAACGTCACGGCATCGACGCCGGCGCGGATACGCTCCCCGACGATGGGTTCTTTCGGCAGCCCATATTTGCTGAGATCGATCAGCGCGCCGCTGCCCAAGTCTTCCATCACCGGCAGGTTATGTTTCTTGCCGATGGCGACCATTTGTTCCAACGAAACTTCGGCGGTGAAGCCGACCACCTTGTAGTTGCTGGTGTGAACTTTGAGCAGCAGCGCGGTTTTCTCGCTGATGGCGTTTTCGTAGTCCGCCGGATGGGTGCGATTGGTGGCGCCGACTTCGCGCAGGATGGCGCCGCTCCGCGCCATGATCTCCGGAATGCGGAAGGCGCCGCCGATTTCGATCAGCTCGCCGCGCGAGACGATCACTTCCTTGCCCTCGGCGAGCGTGTTCAAGCCGAGCAGCACCGCCGCGGCGTTGTTGTTGACGACCGTCGCAGCTTCGGCGCCGGTCAATTCGACCAACAGTCGCTCAAGAGTTTCTTCGCGCTTGCCGCGCTTGCCGGCGGCGAGATCGTATTCCAGGTTGATCGGGTTGCCGGCGACCGCCAACATCGCGTCGATGGCCGCTTGGGAGAGCAGCGCTCGGCCGAGATTGGTGTGGAGAATCGTTCCCGTGGCGTTGACGACGCGGATGTGGCCGGGCCGGCTTTCCGCCGTGATGCAGTGCTCGATCTGATCGAGAATGGCATCGTCGCTGAGATCGCCAATCGCTCCTTGCCGGATGGCGACGCGCAGGTGATCGAGCGCCTCGCGGCATTTCTGCGCGACATAATCGTGATTATAGCGCGACAGCAGCGCGGCGCCGCGCGGGTGTTTGAGCAGGTTGTCGATGGACGGAAGCTCGCGGAGAAGATGCGCGGTCTGATCGGCCATGAGAA
>CAMLCX010000407.1 GCA_946478635.1 uncultured Pseudomonadota bacterium | reverse complement strand
AGAGCACGAAGTTTGTGTAGGGGCGGGTTTGAAACCCGCCCTTATCTCACGCCCTCAGACTATCTCGGTCCAGAAGAGAATTCACCGCGGAGACGCCGAGTACGCCGAGAAAAGAATTTTATCAGTCAAAACTCCGAACTCTGCGACCTCTGTGCCTCTGCGGTGAGTCGTTCTTGTGCCCCTTGCGTTGCGGCTCTGCCGCTCTGGGACCTCTGTGGCAAACACTCTTGGCCCCCTACTTTGAGGCCTTTGCGTTCTTTGCGGCTAATTTCTTCTCCTTGGGTTGCGGCTTCGCTGCGCTGGTGATTTGTGGGAAGATCGAATGTTCTGCGCGGATTCGGCGCTCGCGCTACGCCACGGGCGCGATGTAGCGCTTGAACATTTGCAACGCGACATCCGGATGCTTTTCCGACAGCAATCCGACAGCGTAGAGCAGATACGAAGAGTCGAAAAATAGATTCGGATTGCGCGGCCGAAGAGCTTGGACGCGGTCATCGCCGGCCATCGGCTGCGAAAGAATGTAGGCCGCAAACGGATTATGCACAAAGACGCCGCCGGTGCCGATCAACGTGCGCGTGTCGCGCAGGTCCTTGCCGGAGTGCACCCATGCTTCGCCTTCGCGGGCGACGATTCTTTCGCGCCGCCCGACGTGACGCGCGACAGCCAGGTCCACGGCGGCGCGCGCCAGCACCGCATCCGCGGCGGAGTGCCACGGCTCCTGCGGCACGGTGCCGGTGTCGTCGCTGATGCGCTCGATGTAATCGCCCAACGCCCCGGCGGTCACGGACTCGCCGGGAAAATCGCGGCGCAAATCATCTGCCAATCTCTCCAAGCCGACGCGCGCAACGATCGTCGCCGCGTTGAAACGAATGCCAAGATCGCCTTCCACCGTTCTCTTGGCGTACGCCTCGGCCAAGCCGCGCGCGATCACATTTTCTCCCGCCGGCAGGCCAAAGCCGATCGAATGCACATCGGTCGTCGCGCCGCCGACATCGACGACCAGCATGTCACCCCAGCCTGGCTCATTCGTCGTGCCGTCGGCGCCCAAGCGGATGCCTTCGAGCACCGCCATGGGGGTTGGCAAAACGACTGAAACAAACTCCTTCACGTCATCGAGTCCCTTGGCATGCGTGATGCGCTCCATGAAAAGTTTGCGGATTTCTTCGCGCGCCGCTTCAACCGTGAGGGATCCCGCGCGCGGCATGACGTTGTCCACCACAAGCGGCTCTTTGCCGCCTTGTTTGAGAAGGGCGCTCACTTCCTCGGCCGCCGCGCCATTGCCCGCGACGACGATCGGCATGGATAGCGCAGAACGCGCCAGAAGCCGGGCATTGTGCAGGATCGTCGCGGCGTCGCCACCGTCGACGCCGCCGGTCAACAAGATCATATCGGGGCGGAGATTCTGCAGCTCGGGAATTTTTTCGTTGGTGAGCTTGAACGCCGTCGAGCCGACAATTTTTGCGCCCGCGCCGAGCGCGGCTTGCTGCGCCGCCTCGACGGTCAAACCAGGCACATTGCCGACCACTGCAATACGCAGCCCGCCTGCGGCGCTGCTCGATGCGAAGACGAATTTACCGCGAAGAACCGACAGATCCTGGGGCGACCGTTCGAAAACCGAATGGCGCTCGTGTAACGCGGCGAGCGCGTGCAACAGTCCCTCGCGCACGTCCGTGCCCACAGTGGACGGCGCCTGGCTCCTGCCGATCAATTGCGCCGTATCGAGATCCACCGCCACCAACTTGGTAAACGTGCTGCCGAAATCGATGAGAAACGCGATGGATGACACTGTGATATTGGGATTTAAAGGTTAAACGCTCGCGGAAACTTTCCAGGTCACCAAAGCTACGATTTGATTCTACGGGACAATTCGACCTCACCACGAAGGTCACGAAGAGCACGAAGT
This sequence comes from uncultured Pseudomonadota bacterium, assembly GCA_946478635.1. The sequence goes on along the minus strand of CAMLCX010000407.1, from coordinate 2,972 downwards.
GTAGGGGCGGGTTTGAAACCCGCCCCTACCTCACGCCCTTCGTGTCCTTCGTGCCTTCGTGGTGAATCCTTCTTTTTTTGGTTGCGGCTCCGCCGCACTGGGCCTTCGTGGTTTGTTCAAACGCCGGTTCACTCCATTCTACTTCGCCGATGCGATCATACGGTACAGATCCATCAGCCGCTTATCGCGCAAGGTGCTTTCGATGTCGCGATTCAGGTCCTCGCCGCGGATCAAGTCGATTTCCAATCCCAGCTTGTCCGCTTCCTTTTGAAAGAGTTCGTCCTTGGTCATGGCCGCGAAGGAATCGCGCAGGATTTTGAGGCGATCGGCCGGCACGCCGGGAGGCAAGACGATGGAACGCGCGAGACTCTGCCCGGCGTAGAGCGCCTGCAACAATCCTTTGCTGCCCGCCGGCGCCATCTCTTCCATCGTCTGTACATCCGGAACGCGTGGATCACGCTGCTTCCTGGAAGTCGCCAGGATTTTGATGTAGCCGTTTTTTAACCACTCGCGCCGGGTCGCCATCAAGGAGCCGATTCCCTGCGCGCGGCCGTCGAGGGCGCCGCGTTCGATATCGAGCAGAATCTGCGGCGTGCCCGGATAACCAGGGATCACTTGAAAGTCCAGGCCGAAAATTTGTTCGGCGATCTTCACGACCACATTGCTGGTATGATCGAGCGCCTGTGCGCCCATCTTGGGCTGCTTCCCCTCTTTGTTGGCCTTCCGGATCGCATCGAAACTCGTGTACGGCGTCGAAGTTTTGAGATACAGAACTTGAGCGTCGTCGAACGCCTGGCCGACCCAGAGAAACTTTTGCAAATCGAATTTGATCGCGGTGTTTCCCGTCGCCGTCGCGAACAAGGCCCCGGTATTGAGCGTACTCATGCTCAGGCCGTCGGGTTTTTTTAGATTATAGAGCTCGTTGGAGGCGATCATGCCGCCGGCGCCCGGTTTATTGGCAACATCGATGCGCGGCTTCCCTGGGATGTAACGCTCCATGTGCCGGGCGAGCAACCGCGCGGTGAGATCCGTGCCGCCGCCGGCCGAGGAGCCGACAAGAAAGGTGATCGTCTTGCCTTCGTAGAAATTTTTCGACTGCGCGTGCAGCGGCAAAACCAAGGCCAACGATAAAATCAAAACGCCAGCCGCTAGGCTGATCCTGCTCACGATCTTTTCTTTATTCACTCGATGCTCCTTATCGGTAAAACTATGCCTTTTCTACATGAAGAGCCGAAATTGCACCGCGGAGTGTGTCATGTGTTTACGCATGCCGACAGAACATGAAAATGGCGATTCCCGCAACCGTGTAGCCCGGATGGAGCAAAGCGCAATCCGGGTGCTTGATTCACGCGCGCTCTGGACTGTGCCAAGCCCCCGCGCCCCCTCCTGGATTCCGCTTCGCTGCATCCAGGCTACAACTAAACCAAAGTCCGAGATCAGCCCGATCCTACGGTTTGAACCACTTGAACGGCTTGAACGGTTATCAATACCCCCATCGTCCCTCGACCACCTTCAAGCGCTTGAACTCCTCGTCCAACTCCGGCCGCGCGCGCAACTCGCGGAACGCCTCGTCGACCAGGTCCTGCGCGCAAACGTCTTTGATCGGCGGCACCTCGTAGTTAAGCTCGCCCAGGCGCGCTTCTTCCTTGAGCATGTCTTCGAAGCCGGTTGCCCGACCATCCAGCGGAAACGGCATCGCCTCCAAATCCTGTGCCGAGCGCAGGTGCTTCACGATGCGCTCCTCGGGGTCGGGGCTGCGCAGCCGCAGGCGCTTCTCCAGATTGGAAATGTACTCGTAATTTTTCGGCATGTCGCGCACGAACCAGTAGGAGCGAATCATGCCTTTGAGAAATCCTTTCACCAGGTCCGGCCGCTCTTCGAGAATGCGCCCGGTGGCGGCAATGATGCGCTCGGGCCGCCCGTCGGGATATTGATCCGCCGGCGAGACCAGCGCGTTGCAGCCCTCCGCGACCAACTCTTTCGCATACCACGGCGGCACCGGCGCGCATTCGACCCGGCCGCTGCGAATCGCCTCCAGGTGCAGCCGCGAATTGACGCCGATCCGCACCCACTCGATGTCGCGCTCGAGATCGAGACCCGCCTTCTTGAGCTGGATCTGAATCGCCCAGTGGCGAATGCTATTGAAGTCGCTGATGCCGACCCGTTTGCCCTTCAACTCCTGCAGCGACTTGATATGCGGCGGCGCCACCCAAACATTGGTGTGCTGGTTGCGCCAGCCGGAAATAATATAGAGATCCGCGCCGCGGGCGCGCTGATAGAAAACCGTGCGCGACTGCACATCGAGCGCGATGTCCACCGATTTTTCCTTCATCGCCTGAGAAATGCCGAGTTTCTCCAGACCAAAGGGCACCATCGCGTCAGTCAGGATTTCGTAACCCAGCGATCCATCCGCGGTCTTGAGCCCTTCGTCGTAAAAGAAATTCAACTCATGCGCCGTCATCACCGGCACCTGGTGCAGCACATGATAACAAGTCGGCGCTATCCTCAATTTCCCGTCAAGCATAGTTTATTCTCTCTTTCCCTGTACTTTGTATTCCTGTAGCTCAAACTTTGTGCGGCCTGGGCAAATTTCCGGCAAGCTCACCGCGGAGGCGCGGAGTAAATGTCTTTTGACAAAGCTATATTCCGAACTCTGCACTGCAATAGTCTAAATTGTTCGAAAGCTGCGATGAAATTTTCATACCGCCAATTTGATAAGTTTGTCCGAATAATAATCAGAAATCCAAGATCTTCTCGCGCCAAGCACGCCAAGGGCGCAAAGCAATCCAGAAATCCCCCTTCATCCCCCTTTGACAAAGGGGGAAAGAGGGGGATTTGTCGAAACTTGGCGGCGAGCTTTGCGCGAGACATTCCCGTTCTTGTTTCGGTCGCGGCTGTGCCGCGCTGCGACCTCGGCGTCTCTGCGGTGAAATGTCTTGTTCTGTTTCGGTTCCGGCTCCGCTCCATAAACG
>CAMLCX010000406.1 GCA_946478635.1 uncultured Pseudomonadota bacterium | reverse complement strand
ACGATTCTCGACGGCGGCCGCCGCCAGGAGCTGATGGACATGGAGCACTCCATCGGCGAAGGCTCTTTCATTTGCGGATCGCCGGAAACCGTCGTCGGGCAAATCAAGAAAATCGCCCTTGACGCGGGCGCGGATACTTTTCTCGGCGAGTTTACCTTCGGTGAGCTCACGCAGAAACAAGCTTTGAACTCACTCAAGCATTTCACCGAGCAGGTCATGCCGGAGCTGAGAAAATTCGATATCGACGCGCTGAATTTTCCCGCGGCCGGAACTTAATCGTTTCTAAGTGGCGCCCCCACATCTTTCCTCCCCCGCGCGCGGGGGAGGACGCAGGAGGGGGTGATTTTTGTTGGCAATTAATTTTTCCTTTTTGAAAAATGTTTTGGCGGAGGCCTCGTGATTCACACGCGCATTTGCGATCTTCTCGGCGTTCGACATCCGATTGTTTTGGGCGGCATGGGCACGGCCACCACTGCGCCATTGGTCGCTGCCGTCTCCAATGCCGGCGCCTTTGGCACCCTGGGCACGTCGGCGTTCAACACGGCAACGCTCGAGACTGAAATCGCCTCGATCCGGGAGCGCACCGACAAACCGTTCGGCGTCAATCATCTGTTGTTTCAAATCAAGGAAGACATGTTCACGGTCACCTTGCGCGCTCGCCCAACGGTCGCCGCCTTCGCATGGGCGCGCAAGGATCAGAACCTGCGCGAATATTTTCAGCGTGCTCACGACGCCGGTTGCAAGGTCATGTACATGGCCAACGAAGTCCCCGAAGCACTTCGCGCCGCCGAAGCCGGCGCCGACGTTCTGGTAGCGCAGGGGACGGAAGCCGGCGGGCACGTCGGATGGATGGCGGCGCTGCCGCTGGTGCCGATGATGGTCAAAGCCGTTGCGCCATTGCCGGTGCTCTCGGCGGGCGGTATCGCCGATGGCCGCGGGTTGGCCGCGTCGCTCGCCCTCGGCGCTGACGGAGTTTTGCTCGGAACCCGCTTTATGGCAACGCCGGAGGCCCCGATTCATGCAAACTATAAACAAGTAATCGTCAAAAGTGACGGCCACGACACCGTGCTTACCGAAATCCCCGATCTCGCCACTCAAAGGGTCTGGCCGGGCGCTATGTCGCGCGCGCAACGCAACAAATTCATCGAGCGCTGGTCGGGGCGCGAATGGGCGCTGCGTCAAAATGCGAGCGAAGTCGGCCGGCAGGTCGCCGCCGCGCGCGCTGCCGGCGATGTCGACAATGCTTCGCTTTCCTTCGGTCAGGACGCCGGCTTGATCGATTCGATAAAGAGCGTCCAGGAAGTTGTTCAGGACATCGTCGCCGAAGCGGAACAGATCATGAGAAACAGACTGCCAGGCCTGCTGCGCTAATGGCGGGGCCAGAACTCATCAGATAAACAAGCAACGATCCGCTTGATCTTTGTCTTCGGGCGGTCTTCCGTCCGACAAACCAACCGTAGAAGAACGGCAAGGCGAGCGGCAGACGTGCTTGCTTGGAAGTATCAGGTCGTTATCCATGATCTTCGTCTAGTACAATTTCGTGTGCTGTAGGATGAAATCACATTGCAAATACCACGGAATCGCGCCCGGCGAATGAAGTGTGGGGACCGGCACGCCATCGTAAATGAACTACGCCGCAGCAAGCTGCGGGGTATCAAAAGACCTTCATGAGAATTCTTTCAAAGGTTGTCACCCCCGAATGTTTTAATCGGGGGTCCAGTCCGAGTTTCGCCTGGATTCCCGCTAAAAACATGCGGGAATGACGTACGTTCTTACAAGATTATTTCTGCACAGCAAGCTGCCGGGAATAAGATCCGCAGAGATTCAAAGCAACTCGACGATGACGCCTTCATCACCGCGCAAACGAAGCTGTTCGCCTAATTTTTCCCGTTGCCGATCGAGAAAGGTCGAAAGAAGCAATCGCGCTTGTGCTTCGAGCTCGCTCAAATTAAATCTGCGTTCTTGCCGGCCGAGATTGAGTACGATCAAGAGTCTGCGCTCGCCGCTTTTGCGTAAGTAAGCGATTAAATCGTCACCGGCAGGAAGCGCCGCGAACTCACCCACCGACAACGCCGGCTCCGCTCGGCGAAGTTCGATCAAACGGCGATAGAGAGTGAGAATCGACGTCGGTTGATCGCGCAGGGCGGCGACGTTGACGCTTTTGAAGTCGTCAGCGACCGGCAACCAAGGCGTCCCGTTGGTGAAACCCGCCGATGGGTCATCGGACCATTGCATCGGTGTGCGCTCCGGATCGCGGCCCAGGCCTAAACCCGGGACATTTTTTTCGAAGGGATCTTGGACCTGATCAGGCGGAATCGTCACGTCATGCATGCCAATCTCATCGCCGTAGTACATCGTTGGGGTGCCGCGCAGCGTCAGCAATAGCATGGCCGCGACGCGTGTTTGCGCCGCGCCCGCGCGAGTGGCGATGCGCGGCTTGTCGTGATTCCCGAGCACCCAGTTGGGCCAGGCGTTGGGTGGCAGCAAACCTTCGTAGCGCTCGACGGCCTGAGCGATGTCCCTGGCTTTCCACGGCAGCCGGATCAGTTGAAAATTGAACGGCAGATGAGCGCCCTGGCCGCCTGCGCCGTAATAGGCCATCAGTCGTTCGACTGGCACATAAATCTCGCCGACCAGCATGCGATCGTCGTACTCATCGATGACGCCGCGCATTTGCGCGATGATCTCCTGGACTTCCGGAAGATCGGCGGTGTAGGTCGTGAGCAGCTCGCGATACGGTGACATGCCGGGCCGCCACCTCGGGTTGGGCGGGTTATCGCGAAACTCCGTGTCTTTGATCAAATGATGCATGACGTCGACGCGGAAACCATCGACGCCGCGGACGAGCCAGAAGCGCAGCACGTCGAGCATTGCGCGGCGCAATGCCGGATTGCGCCAGTTGAGATCAGGCTGTTCCTTCAGAAACGCGTGGTAATAATACTGTCCGGTCTGCTCGTCCCATTCCCACGCGCCGCCGCCGAAATTGGCGCGCCAGTTGTTCGGCGGCCCGCCGTCCGGCGCCGGATCACGCCAGATGTACCAGTCTCGTTTTGCGCTATTGCGCGACCATCGCGAGTCGAGGAACCAGGGATGCTGGTTCGAGGTATGATTGGGAACAAAATCGAGCAGCAGTTTCATGCCGCGCGCGTGGATGTCGGCGAGCAAGGCGTCGAAATCTGCGAGCGTGCCGAAAATCGAAGCGATGTCCGTGTAGTTGCTGACGTCATAGCCGAAGTCCGCCATCGGCGACGGAAAAATCGGCGAGATCCAGATCGCATCCACGCCGAGCCAGTGAAGATAATCGAGTTTGCCGTGAATGCCGCGAAGATCGCCGATGCCGTCGCCGTTACTGTCTTTGAACGAGCGCGGGTAGATTTGATAGATAATGCCGCGCTGCCACCAGCGAAAATTTCCCGGGCTTTTCTGGTCCATGATAGATCGATTATAACCCCTTGTGGCGTTTTCGTCAGTTGGCCTGGCTGGATGGGTGAAGCAACGATTCCAATCTTCCGAACTTTTAGAATCCGGCTCGGGGATTTCTTATAATTGGAATTATTCGCGGTGCGTTCTATCTGCGAAAGGCGGTAAAAGCACTCATTTCGAGCAAAATGGTGTTGGCATCTGCGTTGCACGCTTGGAATGCCAGGAGGTACGTTGAATGAATGAGGAAACTCCGCCTGGTTAGAAAAGAAAAAGGAGCCGTGGTTAACGGGCCGTGTTGTGAGTACCGGTTGCTAGATGTTACGCCTTCACGCAAAACCCCGAAAGGTTGAAGGCTCGCTCTAACGAGCCAGCAGAAGAAGGGGCTAAACACTAGCGGGCAATGGGCCAGACTCGGTAGCTCAAGAAACGCGTTTCGCTCTAGCTGGCGCGGTGATAAAAATTAAATGTGTTGGTTGGGCGTGTTTACGCCCGAGAGGGGTTGCTGACAAAGTGGCAACCCTTTTTAGTTTTTCCCGATCGGTCTGAAGCGGGAAATTGGCTTCAAAAAACTTCTGGCCATTCTGTCCGATACTATTTCTTCTTTCCCGGGGCGTCCTCCGGATTAGCGTAGGTAATCCCCCACGGCCCGGTTCCGTGGATTTGGACAACCGTTTCTCCACTTTTGGTGTACCCATACATCGGCATTCCGGAGGGAACGATGAATGCGTCGCCAGGTTTATACGCCTTGCTCTTGGCAGCATCGAATTTATCTCCGATTGCAAAGTAGAAGGTTCCCTGCAGGACGGTTACGCGTTCGGCCGTCGGATGTGTGTGGACGGCAATCTTCGAGTTGGCAGGAACCTTGAGGCGAAAAGTAATCGGTTCTGTGGCTTTGAGATCGCCTTCGATTACGGCAATTTTCGCGCCCGGCCCGATCGAAGGAGCGTCGCTCCATTTGAGCTTGGAAGCCTCGACGGAAATGAATCCGGGCGTCTCACCAGCGGACCCCGCCCAGGTGGATAGTGAGGTAAGCGCTCCCGCCGTAAACGCCACCGCAACTGCAATACGTTTGACTGTTTTCATTTTGACCTCCCCTCCCTCGCATTCGAAGGAGCCTTTTTCGGAACCACTAAAACGTAGTCGGCTTTGCACCAACCCCCGCTGCCTGCTGAAAAAACGATTAAGTGAGCCGCAGTAGCCGGCGACAAACGCAATCGGTTATGGTCAAATCCAATTCGGATGCAATATTCACCGGCTAACCAAATTTGTCAACGTTCTGCTGCTCGTTAAATATTGCCGGAGTCGGCGGCCTAACTCCATCCAGGAAACACAGAAGGGGAAACGCAGATTTAATTAATTGCTCTCGCGCTTGTGCCTTTCAGATGTTTGATCTGCGCGCAGTGCGGCTAACAAATTCTCGACGTCTCTTCGGAGTCCGAGATCCTGACCGATCTTTTTCTTTTGCAA
>CAMLCX010000405.1 GCA_946478635.1 uncultured Pseudomonadota bacterium | reverse complement strand
CGTGAGCGACATACGCGCGCATGAGCCGGCTCCTGATTGGAACGCGAAAGCCCAGTTCTCGCTCCAAGGCGGGACGCCCTTTCGAGATGAGATAGTAGCCGGGGTCCGCGCGCCGGTCCTCGCTTGCGTCAGTCTCTTTTGGCGCTTCGCCCCGGAAGCGTTTCGCCTGAGAAACCGCCCGGCGGGCGACTTCCAGCTCATCGTGCTCTGAGCGCCGCGAGAGTTCCTCGATGGCATGGCGGTAACGATCGCGCGTCGCGAAATCCGCTGCGGCAAAACCATTATCGGCCCAGAGCATGGCGTCGACGAGACTGACGCTCTCGAAGAATTCCGCCCAGTCGAAGGCGGAGATCAGGCGCATACTGGTGATCGCGTTGCGCACGGTTACATTCATCGCCGCCAGTTGCTGGTGCTCGAGCCGGACCGTCTCATCGACCGTCGTGCTCTGAGCCGCCAGGTGTTTTTCGAGCCAGTGAAGCGCCGGCGTGATCACCGGGTCCTGATCGCGCAGCCGCTGGATGAGCTGGACCGCGAAAGCCGGCGCCAACGGGGCGCCCTCGAACCGCCCGAGGATCGTCGCGGCGGGCTCGATTGCACGGCCGCCAAGTCCGAGCAGGCGGTCGGCCACCGTATCGGCCTCTTGCCGTGCTGCCCGTCCATGCACGATGCCCTCTGCCAGGCGCCGGAGATTCTCCACGAGCACAACCCGCAAAGTGATCGCAACCGCCCAGAGCTCGCCGATGGTCAGCGGCTGCACGCGCTGGTAGGCGCGCACGAAGCGGCGGAGCGTCTCCGGGTCAAACCGGCTGTCGGTATGGGCGACGAACGCCCAAGCCAGCCCATACACGCGCGGATAGCCCTGGAGATGACCCTCGGCCAGCTTCGGCAACTCTCGGTAAAAGCCGGATGGCAGATCGTCGCGGATCTCACGCAGTTGTTCGTCCACGATGTGGTAATTGTCGACCAGCCACTCCGCTGCAGGTGTGATGGCGCGCTCCTCGCGGATCGCCTGGGCAATGGCACGATACGATTCGAGCAACACTCGCCCGTTGTCCAGCACACGCGGCAACAGCGGACGACCTTTACGCGGCATGGCCGTGACGCGCTGGGCGGCGGCAAGGCTCTCAGCATGCTGCTCAAGACGCTCGGCGTTGAAGAGTTCAGCCCGAATTGGCTCTGCGAGAGCCGCAATGGCAAGGGATCCTGAATGGTTGTTGCTTAGCAGCTTTTGAAAGAATAGAAATTTCAATCGACGTACCTTACGGTCAGGCTGGCGCGGAGCTGGCTTAATCAAGCTATCAAGTTTCCCTGCCGGCAGGAATACTCAGAATCGGATAATCCAACATCTGTGGAGGGATCTCACAAGGCTTCGAAGATCAAGCAGCCGCGGTCGAGGAGACAACCTCCAGCGCGCGCACCGGAGTTTTGATCGGACAAACGTTTGTGTGGCGGGGGTGGACTTGCGGCCGTTAAAACCGTTATTGTCGCGCCAAAAGCTTCGCGTGCGCGCCATTGTCAGGAGGGTGCGCGTGTTTGCGCCGTTCGTCATCGGTGCGCAACGGGGACGGTTTCAGTTTCTCCTTGCGATCCGAGCTAGATAATCGGCGAGCTTCTTTTCCTTAATCACGAGACAGTGTGCGCTGTTCTTGTCAAGCAACCCAAGGTTGCGAAATCGCTCCATAAACAAACTAACCCTTGGCCGAGTCGTGCCCACCATCTCGGACAACTCATCATGCGATATCTTGGTTTCGATGCGAGTCCCGTACGGGTCTTTCTTGCCCAGAGTGCGACCTAGCTGCAAAAGCGTCTTGCCCAACCGTTGCTCGCTGTCCACCGTTACCAAATTGGCGATCACCTGCTGCTGGTCGGCGATACGGGCGGCGAGGTAGCATGCAAAGCCTCCCAGCAGCGAGTCGCGGCTTAAGAATTCAAGAAACTGGCTGCGCGATATTCTCTCTAAAATCGTTTCTTCCATCGCGGTGGCTGTTTCCGGACGTGAGCCCGATCCGGATAGGCAGATCTCACCGAAAATATCTCCCGCACTATGGATGCCAATCAGGCACTCTTTACCTTCAGCTGAGATTATGAGCAGTTTGATTTGCCCGCGCTCAATGAAGTAGACCGTGTCATCTTGATCGCCGCAGGCGTAGACGTGGGCGTGTTTCGCAATCGTGACGGCCTGAGAATTTCGCGTCTCGCGCCTCAATGACTCACGCAGTTGTTCCTTGAACAAATCGACTCGAGAGGCCTGTTGAACCCGAGGCGCGTCACTTTGTGCCAGATTCGTTAGAATCATCATAATACGATTTCTTCAAACCGCCTCAAAACCCCCTTACCGACCGACAAATTTTAACACGTCGAGCCGTGGGCAAGTGATGGCCAAAACAACGATTATTGTGTCCGTTCTAGGACTACAAAGGCTGGTTACAGGAGAGAATAACGGGAATGAAAAGGGTTAAAAGCCGAATGGAGGCGGCTAGTAGACAAGATTGTGCTGCAAAGCGTAGCGGATAAGTTCCGCATTGGTTTTCATTTTCAGCTTCTCGAGCACGCGTGCACGGTAGGTGCTGACTGTTCTCACGCTTAGAAAAAGCTCCTTGGCAATCTCCTTGATCGTTTTTCCCGCGGCGATCATGCACAGAACCTGATACTCTCGCTGAGAAAGCGCCTCATGTACGGACCGGGTTGCGCCGGATACCACATCCAAAGCAACTTTCTCTGCCAGTGACTCGCTGATGTATTTTTCACCTCGCAGCACTTTCATGACCGCGGTGAACAGAACCTCGGAAGCCTTGTCCTTGGTCAGGTATCCTGCGGCTCCGGCTTTCAGTAATCTCAAAGCCAGCTGATCTTCAGGATGAGCGCTCAAAACGAGAACGGGAAGCTCGGGTCGTTCGCGTCGCAGTTCCTGCAAAACTTCCAGGCCATCCTTTCCAGGCATCGTGATGTCTAGCACCACCACATCCCAATGCTGCTTGCGAACCAGCGCCAGAGCTTCACTCCCATTGCTAGCCTCTCCGATCAACTTGGTCTCCTTCTCCTTGCCGAGTATCTCTTTCAACCCAGCGCGAAAAATTGGATGATCGTCGGCGATGAGAATTCTCATTGCAACGGACCTTTGCAGCTATATGGCCGGGAGCTGCACCGTCACGCAAGTGCCTCGCTCCGGCAACGCTCTGACTTCTATTGTACCGCCAAAAGCCATTGCCCGCTCGCGCATGCCGAGTAACCCCAACGAACCGCGTTCGAAAATTTTACTGTCGGCGATACCTCTTCCATCGTCGCGCACCGTGAGGATCAGCCTTTCGGCATCAGGTTTCAGATCCACCACCACTTTGCTTGCGTCGGCATGGCGCGCGACATTGGTCAGGGCCTCCTGGAAAATCCGAAAAACCGCTGTCGCTCGATCATGGTCCAAGGGAACCTCTACGGCCGGCAAATGAGTCTCACAGGCGATCCCCGAGTGCTCTTGAAATTCCCGGGCCTGCCATTCCATCGCTGCAACCAAACCCAGTTTATCCAGGACCACCGGCCGCAGTTCCGTGACGATGGTGCCGACTTGAACCAAGGTGTTGTCGATAAGTTGGGACATGGAGCGTAATTTCTCCAAAAACGATTTGCGATCCTTGGCCGCCCGGTCAGGCAGCAGTGATAAATCCATTTTTAGCGCGGTCAGGGTACCGCTCAGCTCATCATGTATTTCCCGGGCAAGCCGGGTCCTCTCGTCCTCTCGGACCGCATGAAGACGCGCGGCGAGGGCACGCAGTTCTTCTCTCTTGTGACGGTCCGTGACATCTTCGAATGCCAGCAGGATAAGGTCGGCGCCGATGTCTGCTCGATGAATCCGGCGCGCGTTCAGCAACAGGATGGTGTGCCCGTGACCGGGAAGGTCAGATTCGACCGTGAAATTATCGAACCCGTGATTCTCGGTAAGAACCTTCTCGAGCAGCAGGCGCAGCTCGGGAATATCCCACTGCCGCTTATTCAGCTCGAACAACGAACGCCGTTCGGTCAGTGGAGCGGTCAATTTGAATCGCCGGTAAAAGGACTGGTTGGCTGAAACCACGTTCAAATTGCTGTCGAGCACGGCCAGGGGCTCTCGCACGGTTTCAACAACGTTCTCGGCAAACTCCCGGGCTTTGTCGGCGTCCGCCTCCGCCCGCTTGCGCTCGCTGATGTCGATGAAAGTGACCACCACGCCGCCGATGAAATTGTTGGCCGCGCGGTACGGCGTTGTACGCTTTAGGTACCACTGACCGTCGGTGCTCCTTATCTCACTTTGCTTCGGGATTAGAGTGTCCAAGACTTCTTGTGCCTCTTGGGCCAGATTTTCGTCCTCCAATTTGGTTTTGAAGTGGTTCACGGGTCTGCCAATGTCGACCTGGTCCAAGCTGATGACTTTGGTCGCTTCCGGTGTGAAACGCTTGACGCACAGCTGGGTGTCCAGGAAGAGCGTTGCAATACTTGTGCTGTCGAGTAGATTTCTGAGATCATCATTGGTGGAAGACAGTTCTTCGCTTTTTCCCTGCAGTTCCGCATTGACGGTCGCGAGCTCTTCATTGAGCGACTGGAGCTCTTCTTTGGACGTCTCTAGCTCTTCATTCATACTCTGAAGCTCTTCATTGGCGGACTGCAATTCTTCGTTGTACGACCGAAGCTCTTCGTCAGGCAAATGCGTCTCCGCGATCGCCATTTGCAGTTGCTCCCGCGCCTCCCATAGCTCCTGCTCCAATCGAGCCACGTGCTCGGTATTGCGCCGTGCCGGCCGCGCGCTTTTTCGCGTCGTTACGTTCCGCGGTCCGGTATTTTCGAAGGTGATCAGCAGCAGTTCTTCGGCTCCATGGCCGCCTCGATAGGGTGTGACCGTGATGTTCAACCGGTGATTATTACCGT
>CAMLCX010000404.1 GCA_946478635.1 uncultured Pseudomonadota bacterium | reverse complement strand
CAGCGACCGGGCGATTTCGACGACCATTGCGCGCAAAGTCTCCGGTTCGAGAGATAACGTGCCGGGAAAATCGATGGCCGCGCGGGCGACGCCGTAATTGATCGTCGGCGCCACGAGGACATCATACCCCGCCTCTTCAAGATGCGGCGCGGTGGATGAGGCGTACGCTTCGGCGGCGAACGAATCCATGCCGAGCGGGAGATGCGCGCCATGTTCCTCGACGACGCCGACGGGTAGTATCACCAAAGCCTTGCCGGATTGCGCGATACGGGCAACTTCCGGGAAAGGTATCTTGGCAAGTTCAAACATAAGCACCTCAAAATTCTGATTGGAGTAATGGAGTATTGGAATGATGGAGTGATGGGTCGGAACCAGTACTCCAATACTCCATTACTCCAGCACTCCAATACTATTCTTCTACCGGAACATCTCCCGAAACTTCTTGCTCCAGGTCTCTAGCTCCTCATTGCTCGGCAACCGCATCACCACGATTTGATCGTCTTTGACGTCTTTCTTGAACTTGTGATCGGCCTCGGGATGAAACACGTACTCGCCCAAATTGCCGAAAATCCTTTGCGCCTCCGCCCCGAGAAAGAAATCCGTAAATAAACGCGCCGCCGCGGGATGGGGTGCCTGGCGATTGATCGCGACGAAGCTCAGCGACGAGAGATATTTGTTCATGCGCACATATTCGATGGGTCCCGGATACTGGTACTTGTCTTTGATGTAGCCGATCGCGGCGTCGACCTCACCCGCGGTTAAAGGTTGGATGGTATCCGCCAGGCTCCGGCCGACCCGCGGCTCCTGCTTCGCCCAGCCCTCGACGACTTTCAGCCACTTGGGACCCAGCAGTTTGTCCAGGTTGAGCACGAACTGCAGCGTGGTCACATGAATCCCAGGGTTGGCCATGCCGAACTTGCCTTTCCATCTGGGCAGCAGCAATTCTTCCCAGGTTTTGGGTGCTTCTTGGGCCTTGACGAGCTGATAATTGTAATTGATGCCGTACGGTAAGACCCGCCAGGGCGTCATCTTTTTATCGGGGTCGAGAAACTGTTTGGGATAACTTTTAGCCGCCGGCGCCTCGAAAACGGCGAAGAGATTTTTCTCATCGAGGGCGGTCATGACAACTTCATTGCCGAGCGTCACGTCGAATCCGGGTTTGCCCGCGCGCGCTTCGGTGAGCGAACGGGTGATCAATTCCGTGGCATCGCCGCGCCAGTGCCGGAGCTTGATGCCGTACTTCTTTTCAAACGCATCGCCGATAGCCTTCGAGGAGTTGACGGTGATCGCGCCGTAAAACATCACCTCCCCTTCTTTTTTTGCGGCCTCGATTACGTCCGGGGTAATTTGCGCTCGCAAAGAAGCCGGAGCCATCGCGGCAAGCAATAAAACGCCGCCAGCAATTATGGAAATCCTATCAAACATGCATACCTCCGGAAATAGTTGGATTTTGTACCGCCGATCGGAAGCCCCGTCAATGCGTCGCATGATTCGATTGCCTTGACTCCTAGCCGGAACTACGTCAACTCATGAGGGACCGTAAGATTTCATGCCCACGCAACGGAGCGAGCCACCGTGACCGCACTACCGGCAACGCCGCCTGCACCAACAACCAAGCGCAATCTCGCCGTCGCCGGCGTCATGCTGGTGATCTTTCTTTTCGCCATCGACGCCACCATCGTCAGCACGGCGATGCCGACCATTGTTGCCAAGCTCGGCGGTCTGGAACTGTACAGCTGGGTCTTCTCGATTTACATGCTCACCTCGGCGTTGACCACGCCGCTCTTCGGCAAGCTTTCGGATCTTTACAGCCGGCGCAGGCTTATGCTCATCGGCATCGCCATCTTCGTGATCGGCTCAACCCTATGCGGGGCGGCGCAAAGCATGGAGGCGCTGGTGCTGTCCCGCGGCATTCAGGGCCTTGGGGGCGGCGCAATCTATGCGCTTTCCTTTATCGTCGTCGGCATCTTGTTCCGCCCGGAAGAAAGGGCCCGCATGCAGGGCATCATCAGCGGCATCTGGGGCGTGGCATCGGTGCTCGGTCCGCTCGCCGGCGGTATCATCGTCGAGCATTGGGATTGGCGTTGGGCGTTTTTCGTCAATTTGCCGATAACGGCTGTCGCCGTTACTCTCATCGTGGCCGGACTGAAAGAAACCGGCCGGGAGCGGCGCGCCCAAAAACTCGATGTCGCTGGCTTGCTGACACTCTTCTCGGCGCTTTTACTCTTGTTCTATGCCCTTTCGCGCGGCGCGCATTCGCACCAGCTGCTCAACGCGCCGCTTGCCGGACTAATCATTTTGGCGCTGATTTTTTTCCTGATCTTCCATCGCATCGAACGCCGCGCCACCGAACCGATCATCCCTTTGGATCTATTCCACTCGCGTCTTTATAAAACCTCCACCGCCGTGTCGACGCTTGCGGCCATGGGTGTCTTCGGCGCCATCAGCTATCTGCCGCTCTATCTTCAAGGCGTGATCGGCCTAACCGCGTCGCGCGCCGGCATGGTGTTGTTGTTTTTGAGTATGGCGTGGACCGGCGGCAGTCTGATTGCCGGACAGGCAATGAACCGCATTGGCTATCGCGCGGCGGCAACCATGGGCATGTTTCTCATGGCGCTCGGCTACAGTCTTTTTGTGGCAATTCCATCCGAGCTGAGTGTTTTCTGGGTCATCGTGAGCGCCACCTTAATCGGGACCGGCATGGGGATGGCCAACCTCACCACGCTTGTCGCCGTGCAAAATTCCGTATCGCACCAGCGTATCGGTGTAGCCACTTCCACGCTGATGCTGTTCAGAACTTTCGGCGGCGCCTTTGCCGTAAGCTTGATGGGAACCGTGCTGTTGCATCAAATGCAGCGCGGCTTGAGCCAACTCTCGGGGACTGGCCTTTCGACCCTGCTGCTCGACAAACTCGCTCATCCGCAAAATCTGCTCGAACCGGCGACGCGCATGCAAATCCCCCGCGAGTTGCTGCCGAGACTTATCGCGATTCTGGGCGACGCGATCTGGTGCGCGTTTCTCACCGGGTTCGTGCTCATGATCATCGGCGTCGCTGCAAGCTTGCGGATGGCAAGTTCCACGCCCGCGGACACCTCCGGGGGACAACGACGCCCTGGGTAAAGGTCCCATTCGATCGCCAGCAGCGTTTTCGTGTAGGCGCAGGCCTCTGCGTTCGCCCTCTCGAACCGGTGCGCCAAAGCGGTTCGCCCGACAAATGCTTCTCTATCGCAGTCAGCTACATTTGACAGAACACGCTCTCAACCTATACACAACATTCCAGTACTCCATTTCTCCAATACTCCAAGGGATCGAACCGCCATGAGCGATCAAACCACCGTCAGCGCATCCGCAACCGTTGCATCTTCCGAGGCGCCGACGCTCGAGGCGAGCCTTCAGCAAAAACGCTTGGCGCTCGGACTGATCAGCGGCTGCCACGTTTTGAATCATCTGCAGTACAGCATCACGTCGGTCATTTTTCCGGTCATGATGACCGAACTGGGTTTCGGCCTCGTGGGTCTTGGTTTTATCTCAGCGTTGTCGAGCTTTGTCGGCCAGGGTCTGCAGGTCATCTACGGTTTTCTCGCCAGCTTTTTCAGACGCTCGACGATGCTGGCGACCGGCAACGTCGTTGTCGGGCTGACCGCTATGCTCCAGTATTTTATCGGCAGCTATCCACAGCTGCTCGCGGCGCGGGTCGCGATCGACGCGGGCTCAAGCCCGCAGCATCCGCTCGGCTCAAGCATCTTGTCGCGTTACTATCCCAAGGCTCGCGGCTGGGCGCTGACGTTTCATCACTCGGCCGGTAATCTCGGCTCATTCATCGGCCCGGCCGTGGCTTCGCTCGCGCTCCTCTACATGGGCTGGCGGCAAGCCTTCGTCATCTTCGGGTTGTTGAGTTTGATCATGGGCTTGACGCTGTTTTGGATCAACGATCACAGTGCCGCCGGCGAAAACGCCGGCGGCAAACAAAAAGCCCAGGCGGGTTTCGACGCCTATATTCAGTGCCTCAGGAATCGCAACATTCTCTTTACCTCGCTCGTGCTCATGGTTGGCGCCGCGGGACGCGGCACCGGCGTGAACATGACTTATCTGGTGCCGTACTTCATGGCCCAATACGGCGTCAGCGCTTCCGGCGGCGGCCTGCTTTTGACTGTAATGCAAGGGGCGGGACTGGTCGGCCCGCTGGCGATCGCGTGGTTTTCCGATCGCAGCGGCAAGCGACGCGGCATCACGCAGATCACCCTGCTGTTGTCCGCGCTCATGACCGTGTGGCTTGTGCAACACGAGTCGTTGAGCATTCTGTTTTATGTCAATTTGATTCTTTACGGCGCCTTCGTGCAGGCCCGCGGCGCGCTCACGCAGACCATGATTGGCGACTACGCCGCCCCGGAACTTACCGACGCGGCCTTTTCGATTTACTATTTCGTCGGCTTTATCTCCGGCCCAATCTGGACGCTGATTATTGGCTACGTCATGCAGCACTACGGCTTCGCCCCGGCATTCTACATCGCCGCCGGCACCTACGTGGCAGGCATGGTGCTCTTGTCATTCGTCAAAGAACAAACCACGCAGCCGCGACCCGCCTAACAGGCCGCGCGGCCGCCGATCCCTTGACTTTATTTTTCCGCGTTATGTAATAGCAGCAACCCCCAACCGTACGAACCGACGATAAGCTTCGCCTGTCATAACAAAAGGAGGCGACCATGGCGCGGATTCCATTAAAGGTGAACGGTCAGAATCGCGTTGTCGACGTGGAGCCCGACATGCCGCTGCTCTATGCTCTGCGCAACGACCTGCGACTCAACGGACCCAAGTTCGGCTGCGGCCTGGCGCAATGCGGCGCTTGCACCGTCATCATGGACGGCAACGCCATACGTTCCTGCGTTACTCAAGTCAGCG
>CAMLCX010000403.1 GCA_946478635.1 uncultured Pseudomonadota bacterium | reverse complement strand
ACTCGGCGCAAGCGCAACGCGTTGGCAATCACCGAGACGGAGCTGAATGTCATGGCGGCGCTGGCGATGATCGGGCTCAGTAGAACTCCGAAGAACGGATACAAAGCGCCCGCGGCGAGGGGAACTCCCAATACGTTGTAGACGAAGGCGAAAAATAAATTCTGCCGGATGTTGCGCATGGTCGCGCGGCTCAAGCGGCGCGCTTTCGCGATGCCGCGCAGATCGCCTTTCACCAAGGTCACGTGTGCGCTCTCGATGGCGACATCGGTGCCGGTGCCCATGGCGATGCCGACTTGCGCTTGGGCCAGCGCCGGAGCATCGTTGACCCCGTCGCCGGCCATTCCTACGATCCGTCCTTCGGCTTGAAGTCTCTTCACGACTTCTACTTTTTGCTCGGGCAATACTTCGGCTTCCACTCGATCAATGCCCAAGCGGCGCGCGACCGCTTCCGCCGTGGTCCGGCTATCGCCGGTCAGCATGGCAATTTTGACGCCCTCACGGTGGAGAATTTCAATCGCTTCTTGGGTTGACTGCTTGATGGGATCGGAAACCGCAACCAGGCCGGCCGCTCGATCGTCGATCGCAACAAACATTGCCGTATGGCCTTCGCGGCGCAGGTCTTCGGCGCGCGCGCGGAGAGGTCCGGGATCGATCGACAGCTCCTGCAAGAGTGCTAGATTGCCGAGCGCAACCGGACGTCCGTCCACCTTTCCAACCACGCCTTTACCGGTGAGCGAACGAAAGTCATGAGTATTCGCGAGCTGCAATTGTTCTTTTTCAGCTGCCGCCACCATGGCCGCTGCGAGCGGATGCTCGCTGGCTCGCTCAAGGCTCGCAGCCAGGCGCAGAATCTCTTTCCGTTCCATGCCCGCGGCGAGGACGATTTCCGAGAGCCGAGGCTTTCCCTCTGTCAAGGTACCGGTCTTGTCGACGACGAGCGTGTCGACCTTTTCCAGGATCTCCAGAGCCTCGGCATTTTTAATTAACACGCCTTCGGTCGCGCCGCGGCCGATGCCCACCATGATCGACATGGGTGTCGCCAGGCCCAGCGCGCAAGGACAGGCGATGATCAGTACCGAAACTGCGGCGACGATGGCGTAGACCATGCGCGGCTCCGGGCCAACCAGCGCCCAGACGAGAAAGGTCAGCGCTGCAACCCCAAGCACAGCGAGAACGAAATAAGCGGAAACAATATCTGCGAGCCGCTGGATCGGCGCTCGTGTGCGCTGGGCCTCGCTTACCATGCGGACAATCTGCGCGAGCAGGGTCTCGCCGCCGACACGCTGAGCCTCCATGACAACACTGCCGGTTGCGTTTACGGTGCCGCCGGTTACTTTACTGCCTTTGAATTTCTCGACGGGTAGCGGCTCACCCGTGACCATCGATTCATCGATCGATGTCGCGCCATCGACGACGACGCCATCCACCGGAACTCTTTCGCCGGGCCGGACGCGCAGGCGATCGCCGACCTTAACTTGATCCAATGAAACGTCCTCTTCTGTGCCATCGTCGTGGATTAATCGGGCAGCCTTCGGCGACAATCCAAGAAGTGCTTTAATCGCGCTGCTGGTTTGGCTGCGGGCGCGCAATTCGAGCACCTGGCCGAGTAGCACGAGCGTGGTGATGATCGCGGCCGCCTCGAAGTAAACGGCAACCGTACCGCCGTGGCCGTAGAATGATTCTGGGAAAATGCCAGGGAAGATCGTTGCGACGACACTGTCAACGTACGCAGTGCCCACGCCAATGGCGATCAGCGTGAACATGTTTAAACTTCGATTGGCGATGGAGCGCCAGCCACGTTCAAGAAACGGCCAACCGCCCCACAGCACGACCGGCGTGGCGAGGACGAATTGAACCCAGGTTAGCAATCGGGGCGACACCCTGTGCTGCAGAGGTTGCCCTGGCAGCATGTCCGACATGGCAAGAAAAAAAAGCGGCAGGGAAAGGGCAGCGCTGATCCAAAAGCGCCTGACCATGTCGACCAGCTCGGGATTGGGCGCGTCTTCGAGCGCCACCGTTCGCGGTTCGAGAGCCATCCCGCAAATAGGGCATGACCCAGGCTCCGGTCTTACAATTTCCGGATGCATCGGACACACGTATTCGGTTCGTGTTGCCGGCGCAGCGACGGCAGCGGGCTCCAGCGCCATGCCGCACTTCGGGCAAGCGCCCGGTTTAGACTCGCGGACCTCCGGATCCATCGGACAGACATACAGGTCTGCGCCGTCGGCGGATTTGGCTGTTGGTGGAGTTTTTGCTGCATGTGTCTCGTCCCGGGTGTGTCCAGCGTGCGCGGCGGTGCCGTGCATAGGCGCGGCGTGGCGCTGTGCTCGCAGTGTCTTCTCGGGATCTTCTTTGAATTTGGCCAGGCAATGCTGGCTACAGAAATAATAAGTCTTACCGTTGTGCTCATACTTGCCGGCAGCACTGCCGGGATGCACGTTCATGCCGCAGACCGGATCGGTGACGGGCTCAACTTTGGCGCTGGGCTGCGCGGTTTGTGAAGCATGCACGGGCGCGACAGGTTTGATATACCGTTCGGGATTCTCGATGAATGTTTTTACACAGTGCTGGCTACAAAAATAATAGGTTTGCCCGTTGTGTTCATGCTTCCCGGCGGCATTTTGTGGATCCACGGTCATGCCGCAGATTGGGTCGGTGGCCATGCTGATCTCCTTGTTGCTATTCTGACTCTCAACCTCGCTGACGCAAGACCGGATAAACTGATTACACTGTTCGAGCAAAATAAGGGGAGCTTATTCCAGGCTCCAGGTGCTCTTGGCGGGAACGAACCGACGGCGGTCATAAATTACTGGTTCAGACTTTCTGAGCCGCACGTCTCATTTTCCAACCCCTCCACACATCGAAGATAGCCGGATAGACCAGAAGCTCGAGTAAGAACGAAGTGATGACGCCACCGATCATAGGTGCGGCAATTCGCTTCATCACGTCCGCGCCGGCGCCGTGGCTCCACATGATGGGCAGCAAACCCATCAAGATCGCCATGATGGTCATGACCTTCGGTCGGATCCGCTTCACCGCGCCATCGATAATCGCTTCGTGGAGATCCTTGATCGTTTGCATGCGTCCCTCGGTGCGCCATTTATCGTAGGAGTGCTCCAGGTAGAGCAGCATGATGACGCCGGTCTCGGCGTCCACCCCGGCCAAGGCGATGATCCCGACCCAGACGGCGACGCTCGTGTTGTAACCCAAAATATAGAGCAGCCACACCGCGCCGATCATCGAGAACGGGACGGCCAGCAGCACGATCATGCAACGCGCCACCGACTTGAAGTTGACGTAGAGGAGCAAAAAAATAACCAGCAGAGTCAGCGGCACAACATAAATCAGCCGCTCTTTGGCGCGCTGCATGTATTCATACTGACCGCTCCATACAAGAGTATATCCAACCGGGATCTTGACCTGCTCAGCAACCTTCTTTTGCGCCTCTTCGACGTAGCTACCGATATCCCGGCCCGCCATGTCGACGAAAACATAACCGGCAAGTTGGCCATCCTCGTCCCTGATCATGGCCGGACCGGAGGTGAGTTTGACATCGGCCAGTTGTCCAAGCGGTACCTGTGCGCCGTTCATCGCCGGGATCAGCACCCGTTCCAACTTACCCACGTCGTCCCGTAGCTCTCGAGCGTAGCGCACGTTGATCGGGTAGCGCTCCCGGCCCTCCACGGTCGTGGATATGCTCTCTCCACCGATGGCGGACTCAATGACCATCTGCACCTCGTCAAGCGCCAGACCATAGCGGGAGATCTCTTCCCGCTTTAACTCAAAGTCGAGGTAATATCCGCTCATCACCCTTTCCGCATAGACGGAGCGGGTGCCCGCGATCATTTGCAGGTTCGCCTCGATGTTCTTGCCGATTTCCTCGATCTTGGCCAGGTCGGGGCCGAAGATTTTGATGCCGATCGGAGTTCGAATTCCGGTAGAGAGCATGTCGATGCGATTTTTGATCGGCATGGTCCAGGCGTTGACCACTCCGGTCAGCCGGAGCTTCTTGTCCATTTCGGCAACCAGCTCGTCCCATGTCATCGTCCGAGTGGGGCTCAAAATAAGTTCGCCAAGGTAGCGAAACGGCTGGGGCCAGTGAGAGCGGTCAATCCCCAGCTTGCGCCATTCGGATTCCGGCTTTAGCATGACTGTGGTTTCCCCCATGCTAAAGGGCGCCGGGTCCGTCGAGGTTTCCGCCCTGCCGGTCTTACCGAAGACCCACTCCACCTCGGGAAAGCTCTTTAAAATCCGATCCTGCATCTGCAGCAGCATGGTCGCCTGGGTGGCCGATATTCCGGGCAGTGTCGTCGGCATGTAATAGATCATTCCCTCGTTCAGAGGCGGCATGAACTCAGACCCCAGGCGCATGAAGGCGGGAACTGTCAGGAGGAGCGCCGCGATCGCCAGAGCGATGGTGCTCTTTCTAAAGCGCAGCACCAAATGGATCACCGGCATATAGAGAGCGATCAGAAAGCGGCTGATCGGATTTCTGGCTTCCGGGCGAATGCGACCGCGGACAAGCAACACCAACAGCACGGGACCAAGGGTGATGGACAGAAAAGCGGCAAAGAACATGGCGAATGTTTTCGTGAACGCCAGCGGCTTAAAGAGTCTTCCCTCCTGGCCCTCCAACGTAAAGATCGGCAGAAACGAGACCGTGATGATGAGCAGAGAAAAGAATAACGGTTTGCCAACTTCTTTGGCCGCTTCGATGAGAACCTCAGTGCGATTACCGGGCCGTCCCTCCTCCTCCCAGTGCTCCAGCTTTTTGTGGGCGTTCTCCACCATGATGATCGCGGCGTCGACCATGGCGCCGATGGCGATGGCGATGCCGCCCAACGACATGATGTTGGTGGTGAGGTTGAGAAAATGCATGGCGATAAAAGAGATGATGATCGCGATCGGCAGCGTGATAATGAC
>CAMLCX010000402.1 GCA_946478635.1 uncultured Pseudomonadota bacterium | reverse complement strand
CTCGGCTTCGACAGCCTGTGGCTGCAGGAGCGGGTGATTGGCGACTTCACTATGCTGGAGCCGGTAACGCTGCTCAGTTACATCGCGGCGATTACGACTCGATTGCGACTAGGGACATCAGTCATTCTGCTACCGCTGCGCAATCCCGTGCAGTTGGCCAAGGCGTATTCGACCCTCGATGTGATGAGCCACGGGCGCGCGGTCATGGGCGTCGGCCTCGGCGGCGGTCATCTCGGATCGCATGAAGAGGTTTTCGGTTACACGCGCGCAGGGCGGGTGACGCGCTTTACCGAAGCGGTGCAGGTCATGAAACTTCTTTGGACCGAGCCCAAGGCGAGCTTTCAGGGGCGCTACTGGAACTTCAAAGATATCTCCATGGAACCCAAGCCCGCGCAAAAGCCGCACCTGCCGATCATCTTTGGCGGCCATCACGAGAATGCGCTGCGCCGCGCGGCAAAACATGCCAGTGGCTGGATGGGCGCCGGTTCATCGTCTTCGGCATCTTTCATCCGCGAGTCGGCGCGCATTCGGAGTTTTCTCGATGAAGCGAAGCGCGATCCGGCGACGTTCCATTTCGCCAAGCGCGTCTACATGGCGGTGGACAACGACAAAGCGCGCGGTGAGAAACGCATTCGCGAATGGTTTGGCCGGCGCTACAAAAACGCTGACCTCGGCCCGAAGGTGTCAATCTGGGGCAGCAGCGCCGAGTGCACGGAGAAAATTCAGGAATTGGTCAGCGCCGGCGCGCAGCAAATCGTTTTCAATCCTATGTTCGACGAGATGGAACATCTGGAGATCTGCGCCAAGGAAATCATGCCGCATCTGTAGGACATGGGAATTCACCACAGAGGGCACAGAGATCACAGAGTAGGGGCCGGTCGTGACCGGCCCGGTTCGGATTCGGAGCATTAACCGCAGAGAGCGCAAAGGGCGCAACGACCGCAAAAAAAAAGGAATCGGATTTGTACGGGCAACCCTATGTGGTTGCCCGTCCGATGCGGTTGTATCAGTGGCGGGAGTTATTTTTTGCGTTGACGATTTTCATTTCCTTGGCGAAGGTGTGTTTTGTTCTTCACCGAAAAGGAGAGGTTAATATTATGGCCGACAAATCTTCCGATCCCAGTGCAACCTACATCAGCAGTGACCGGGCTGAAATAGGAAGGCTTGGTTGCATTAGCGACGTCGCTGTTGCCACCCGGTACTTGGCCTGCGAAGCTGGCGCTATCTGACCGGCCAACTGATTGCGGTCGACGGCGGACGCACGATCGGTGACTGAAGCGCCAATAACGGTGAAGTCGCCGCAGACTCAATAATTTCTGCGGCGACAGCGGTGGAAGCGATCACTTCTCTGCGCGATCGCTCATCCGGAGATCCTCTTCTTTGAGCTTTCTCGCGTAGTAACGCCATATCCAGGTATCATTAAAAGTAGATCCGAGGTCGGGAAGTTTCTCAATATCTTCAGGCGAGATGTCCGGCGCTCTTCGACCGGTTTGGGCTACTTGCAACGTAGCTTTAGCCAACATGTTGAAGTTCAAAGCACGCACTGTGGCTTCTTCCACCGTCTTTCCGGTAACGGTGATCCCGTGACCTTTCATCAGGCAAAGCGGTTTCTCACCCATGATTTCTATCATGGGAGCGGCGAGTTCAGGCCGTGTCACAAGATAGGAGCGCGGAAACACCGGGATACCCTCTAACGCCATGCGCATGGCGGGTATATTAAACGCGCCAAAGATGGGACGGAACTTCAATTCCGTGATGCCGCAAATGAGCGCTTCCGGCGGGTGAGCGTGAATGACACAACCTACCGTGGGATGCTTTTTGTAGATCTCACCATGAATGGGCAGTTCGTTCGGTGCCTGGTATTGTTCGCTCTTGTACGGCCCCTTGCCGTCAAAGTCTACCCTTTGGATGGCATCCACCGTGGTATAGCGCACGCCGTCCTCTTGCGGGCTCCGGCAGCGAATCCACATTTCATCTGAATTTACGATCCGAGCGCTAACGTGACCGGTGATTCTGTCCACCATGCCCTCCATGGCTAACATGCGGCATGAAAGCATGATCTTTTCTCTTAGTTCTTCAGTAGGATCGGCCATCGGTTTTCAATCCATTTCGCGGTTAAGATGGGGTTCGCAGGTTTTGACCTAACCGCCGATGATTTCGTTTAGACCTTCAACTATTTGGGCGATTTCTTCAGGTGATGCGCTGCCGATCACTTTGCCGATCCGTTCAACCGCCAATGTTCGTATCTGGCTGATTTTGACCCAAGATTTTTTCGGTAGCTTTCTGGAGTGAAGTTCAAGGGTCAACGGAAAGCCCGCTCGTTGGGGTTGGCTCGTGAGCGCGACCGCGATGACCGTGCCGGAGCGATCATTGAAAACGTCATGGCTTAAAATCAAGACCGGTCGTAGTCCTGCTTGTTCGCGGCCCCGGACCGGGTTCAAATCCGCCCAGCGAATCTCTCCCCTCAGTATTCGGGCCATTCCTTCAGTTCCTCGGAAAGCCCTTCTTCCGCTAGCGCTTTTTCAAACGCCGGATCGAGTTTCGCGCACTCTTGGGCCAATCGGCTTTTTTCGATCCTCGAGAGTTTTTCGGCAACCGCTTCTTCAATCGCCTGGCTGCGATTGGGAAACACCTGTTTGCGCACTAGTTTGTCGAGGCGGTCGAGAGTCGATTCGTCAAGTGAAATCGCCACTTTTGCTCTTGCCATGGATACCTCCGGCGAGTATGACAATAGTTCATACTCGAGGATCGGTCAAGCCAAGGGCATGAGCTGGCCTCACAGCGCGATCATTGCCGACACAAGAGTAGAATTGTTCTTGCCTTGTGTAACTTGAGATTGCTATAGCGGCTGATCATGGCAAAAGAGCAGCAAGCCAAATGCACTGTGCGAATTCGTCTCGGTCGGCACGTGGTGGCAGGAAAGGCAGTCAGCTGGCCAGCAATCGTAATTTTCGAATTTGCGCAAGTCTCAACGATAGCAGGGCAGACGTCACTTGATGGCAGACTCGGATTCGGAGTATTCACCGCAAAGAACGCCAAGGCCAATGGATATCAACCCAAAAGAAACCTGGGGTTCGGCTGATCCCTACGAGCGTTATGTTGGCCGGTGGAGCCGCCAGGTCGCCAGGGAATTCACCGATTGGATTCTCGTGCCCGCAGGCGCTGCGTGGGCGGACGTTGGCTGCGGCACGGGAGCGCTGGCAGAGTGTATTCTCTCCATGTGCGCGCCAAAGTCGGTTGCCGGCGTCGATCGTGCAGAAGGATTTGTCGCCGCGGCGCGGCGCAAGGTCACCGATCCTCGGGCGTCATTCGATACCGCCGATGCCACAGCGCTACCGTGGAACAGCGAATCGTTTGACGCTGCGGTTTCCGGACTCGTGCTTAATTTCGTGCCGGACCACAAAGCGATGGCGAGTGAGATGGCGCGGGTGACGAAACCCGGCGGGAAAGTTGCTTTGTACGTGTGGGACTACGGGCGCGGAATGGAAATGATGCGGCATTTTTGGGATGCCGCGATCATGATAAGTCCCAATGACTCGAAGCTTGGCCAGGCCGAACGTTTTCCCATCTGCCAGCCGGAGCCGTTGCAGGCGCTGTTTCGAGACGTCGGACTGAGTTCGGTATCCGGCCGCGCGATCGACATTCCAATGGTGTTCCGTGATTTTGACGATTACTGGAACCCGTTTCTGGGAAAGCAAGGAGCCGCGCCAACGTATTTAGCGTCGGTCGATGATGAAACCCATGAAAGAATTCGCGCGCTTTTGCAATCGCGACTTGTTCCGACGGCGGATGGAAAAATTGCGCTGACCGCTCGAGCTTGGGCGGTGCAAGGGATCGTGTGAGTGAACGCTCCTATGGATACGCTAAAGCGTCTTGACATTTCTGAAGGCTGAAGACGCGCGCCTGCGCTCTGGATTGGACTGCTAACTCCGCTCGTAAGCTGCGACGCTCTGGATTGTGGGACGAAGTACTCAAATGCCTAACCCTCGGTGGGACAATGCGTTGGCAAGAATGCAGCAGCGGGTTACTGACGCCGCTGAGAAAGAATTAAACGGCTTTCCTCAAATGTCCGACCCGGAAACGGGCAAGTGGGCAACCGTGGCCGATGGAGATTGGACGGGCGGCTTTTGGGTCGGCCTCTTATGGCTGGCGTACTATCGAAATCGCGAGGACATGCTTCGATTACAGGCCGAACATTGGGCCGAGCGACTCCGTGTGCGGGCGCATTCGCAAACCGTATTTCGTGGTTTTCTTTTTTATTATGGAGCAGCCGTAGCGGCCATCTTGTTCGGCAATCCGATCGGTCATGAACTAGGCCTATTAGGCGCCCAGGAGCTCGCTACGCTCTACAATCCGCGTGCGCGACTTATTCCCATCGGTACCCAAGCAGCCAAAGCCCAAGAGGCTCATCTGCGCGAGACCAACATTGATTGTCTCGCGCTGACGGCTTTGCTGGATTGGGCCGCGGAAAGGTTAGGCAGCGAGGAGTTACGGCAAATTGGTCGAGCGCACGCAGCCAGACATATCGAACTGTGTATCCGTGCCGATGGGTCCGTGCATCAGTCGGCGCGCTTCGATCCCAGCACGGGCAGCCTGACGGCCCGTTTTACGCACAAGGGCTACACTGACGAAAGTACTTGGGCGCGAGCCCAAGCGTGGGCAATGCTTGGCTACGTACTTACCGCAAAGCTCTCGCCGAGTGAACCGATATTTATCGAGGTCGCCAAACGGGTATGTGACTGGTGGTTAAACAACGTGCCTCCCGACTATGTCGCCTATTGGGATTTCAGCGATCCACGAATCCCAAACGTTCCACGGGATACATCCGCGACGGCGATCGCGCTGGCATCTCTGTTGAAACTCAGCGCATTGACAACCGCGGAAGATCAAGTCCGTTATCGAACCGCTGCTGAAAGAACTGCG
>CAMLCX010000401.1 GCA_946478635.1 uncultured Pseudomonadota bacterium | reverse complement strand
GAACGCCGGCCTGTCACGCCGGAGGTCGCGAGTTCGAGTCTCGTCGGCCCCGCCACTTTTAGAGCGCGATTTGTGTGGAGTTAGCGGCAATGAATAAAAAGGAAGCTCTGTCTCAGCGACGCTGGTACGTTATTGACGCCGAGGGAAAGGTTCTCGGGCGGATGGCTACCGAAATTGCTAAAGTACTGCGCGGCAAGCACAAGGCGATTTTCACGCCGAATCAAGACGCGGGGGATTTTGTCGTCGTGGTGAATGCCCGCGCACTCAAGCTGACAGGCACCAAGTTGGAGAAGAAAGTTTATTTTCGCCACACAGAATACCCGGGCGGCATTAGAGAACGAACCGCCGCGCAGATGCTTCAAGAAATGCCAGAAGAGCTCGTACGCCTCGCGGTAAAAGGAATGCTCCCGAAAAATCGATTGAGCCGTAAATTAGTGACAAAGCTTAAGATATACGCCGGTCCCGAGCATCCTCATGATGCGCAAAAGCCCCAACCGCTGGCGATCGTAGCGTAGGAGTATCCTCAATGGCGGACAAAGTATTTATTGCGACCGGACGTCGAAAGACCTCAGTGGCTCGAATTTACTTAAAGCCTGGCAAGGGCAAAATCGTTATTAACGACCGAACCTTGCAGGAATACTTCGGGCGTGAAACCGCGCGCATGATCGTGCTTCAACCGTTTGACCTTACGCAAACCGGGGGAGTCTACGACATCGATGTGAACGTTGTCGGCGGAGGAAACTCGGGCCAGGCTGGAGCGATCCGCCATGGGATCACTCGTGCGCTGATGCAAGTAAACCCTGATTTTCGTTCGCCGCTCAAAAAGGCCGGATTCGTCACTCGTGATCCGCGCGCCGTTGAACGCAAAAAGTACGGTCGCCATAAAGCGCGCAAGAGGCCGCAATATTCAAAACGCTAGCCCGGAGCGTGGTAAAGCGGCGATCGAACCGCAACCCTTCCGGAACGAAGGCAAAGCGGTTGTGCCTTGAAGACGCAAGCGGACGAATCACTCATGAAATCAGCAGCGAAAGGGTCAAACATCGCGCCGAAGGCGGAGAACGGAACATTCGCGTCGGTGCCTTCCTTCCTCCAGGGTCACGCCTCGATCAGGAGAGTGTCGTCAGTTTTCCTCGTAGCATGAACAATCCGGGTTAGCTCTGTTGGAATCGGTTGGATTTTGTTGCGCCTCCTAGCCAACGACCATTCTTCGCTCTTCGCAGATTCTCCTTCGTGGACACCGGCAACTGCGAACTGTGTCGCGCATAAGCCGTCGCATCATGCTCGCGGCACGAGCTAAAAATCACCCTTTTCTAAAATCATTTCATTCCTCTGCCGTAAAGAAAAACGCTCCGACCATTGTAAAAATGAGGTTGGGTACCCACGCGGCGATCCACGACGGCAATGCGCCGCTATGTCCTAGCGATACACAGAATGCGGTCAGCACCCAGTATCCGAAGCCGATAACCATGGCGATGCCGAAACTGAGCGAAACACTGCCGCTCATTTTTCGTTTGAGAGCGAATGGAACCGCCAAGAAGACCATAAGGGGCGCGATGAATGGCAAGGCCAACTTGGTTTGGAGATCGACCTCGTGGGCTGTCGTGTCGATGCCTTTGCTCCGTAGGTCGGCAATTTGTCTCTGCAACTCGAAGTAAGAGAATTCCTCGGCATCGCGGGCCAATAATTGAAGGTCGTTCGGAGTTTCGGAAATGGGAATGGCAGACGTGATTTTTTTTTGCAGCGTTTTGCCGTCCGCTGTGAAGTTCCATTCCGTCGCTTCATCGGTTTTCCAGGCGTTGCCTACCCATTGAGCTTTCGGAATCTCCACCAAGGCTCGCAGGCTGAAATCGCGGTCGAGCAAGAAAACCGTAACGTTCTCAATGGTGGCCGATCGGGAATCAAAATTATCAACGTTAATGAAGCTGCCATCGCCGCGGATCCAGATGTCGCGCGTTCCCAGCACGCTTTTTTGTTGCCTATTTTTAATCTCCGATTTGTAGATATTCTGCGAATTGCGAGTGAACACCGGGACCAGAGTTTCATTCCAGAAGAAAGTCAGTGCGCAAATCACCAGGCCAAGAAGAATCAGCGGGGAGGCGATTCGCTCAACCGAGATACCGCTTGAGCGAAGCGCGGTTATTTCGTGCGAGCGCGCCAGAGCGCCTAGGCAAAACAACGCCGAGAAGAGGGTGGCAAACCCGATCATCCGCGAGATCAGCAACGGTGCTTTGTAAAGGAAATACCGCGCGATGGTCCACGCGCTGGCACCTGTTTCCAGTAAGCTGCCGATACGGTCGAAAAAATCGGCGGTGACGTAAAGCGAGGTGACCACCGCCAGACTGATGAAAAAGATTCGGAGGAATCCGCCCGCCAGGTAACGATCAATGATGCTACCGAGCGGAAGCATCTTAAATTGGAGTCTTCGGGCCATACTGAGTCCGCCGTCTGAGGATTGGCGCGACGCACGCGTCCTATGGAAGCCGCCGCCTTCTCCCGAAAACTCGGGGCAGTGCAAGCGGTGATTCGCGCAGCGCCTGCCTGAAAAAATGTAAGCCGATCAGGCCGACGACCACATTTGGCAGCCAGAGCGCCGGGATCGGGTTGAGAATATTTTTATCGCCCAGAGCCTTGCCCAACGAAAGCAGAGCATAGTAGGCCATGAGCCAAAATAGACATAACATAAATCCCCAGGATCGATTAGCCCGAGAAGTGCGCGGCAGCAAGGTCAATGATACTCCGAGCAAGCAAAATATCAGAGGGACAAATCCAAATGAAATGCGTTGGTGCAGCTCCATTCGTTCGGCGGTGGCATTGACGCTACGGATATCTTTGGTCTCGATGGAATTTATCAGATCGGCGAGCGGCATTTCCTTGGGACCGGATTCACGTTGGCGTACCGGACCGACGAGCTCATCGATGTCGAGTTTAAAGTCGTAAATATTGAAGCGGGTCTGGCTGAATCCGGGTCGGCTTTTCTCGCGCTCATAGATGGAGCCGTCAAACAGGCGCAACCCCAAGCTGTTTGATTCCTCGTCGGTCGTGATACGCGCAACCTTGCCCAAGATAATATCTTCGCGAGACTTGTCGCGATTATCCACGATCAACACCCCCTGAGCGGTGTTGCCTGGGGGAATAATTTCCTCGACATAGATCAATATTCTTGGGAAGTCGTCGTTAAAAACCTTTTCTTTAAGGGCCGTTCCAATCCTATTCTTGGCAATGTTGTAAAGTTCTTTTTTTAATGCAAAGTTCGCGGCGGGCCGGACAAATAGCGTCAACGCGAGGGTCGCGAGCGCAATAATAAAAGCGACCGCCGCGGCGGGCCAGAGAATCTGTGTGGGGCTGACTCCCGAGGCCTTCATCGCCAAGAGCTCCTGGTCATTGGACATGCGACCTAGCCCCAACAGTATCGCCAAAAGAAATGCCATGGGGACAGTCATCTCGAGAAAGGTGGGCAAGATTAGCACAAAGAGTTTGCCAATTTGCACCACGGGAACACCACGGGTCACCACTAGCTCGATCAGCTTCAGCATGCGCCCGATCAATAGGATCAGAGTGAACGCGAGGAGGCCGACAAAGAATGGAGGCAAAATTTCTGAAACAAGATAATGAGAAAGTATTTTCCGCTTCACTATGTCCCATGTTAGCCGGTGCGTTATCCATTGTAAAATCCAGGAGGCGTGCAGAACGCGCATAATTGAACAAGAGCAAAATCTGATCTTTGGTGTCAATCCAGTTGCGGAAAAGCTGAAGGCGTCTCTAGACGATGTCCTCGAGATCCTTGTCTCCGATGCTTCCGACCGTGAGGTGTTGCGTTCAATTTGTCGCGAGGCCCAACGGCTCGGCGTTCGAGTCGTCTCGGTCGATCGAAGGATGCTCGATAAGCTGGCGGCTGGGCACCGGCATCAAGGCGTCGTGGCGCGTGTCAAGGCCTATCGTTATTTATCGTTTGACGAGATGGCCGATGGGATTAAGCCTCAATCTGTCTGCGAGCGAATCTTGTTCCTCGATGGCGTAACGGATCCAAGAAATTTCGGTGCGATCCTGCGCACAGCGGATGGGGCCGGTGTTCGTTATGTTGTCATTTCTAGAGATCGATCGGTCGAAGTCACGCCGCTCGTAACGAAAGCTTCTGCCGGGGCAAGTCACCATGTAAATGTTGTGAAAGTTACCAACCTACGCCGCGCTATTTCTGATATCAAAAAATTGGGTTACTGGGTCGCCGGTCTAGACGCCCAAAGTCGGGAGACTATCTATAGGGGGGACCTGCCAGCACGCTTGGCAGTCGTCCTCGGGAGCGAGGGAACCGGTGTGCGGCCGATCAACTTGCGAGAGTGCGATTTTACGTTATCCATTCCAATGCTGGGGAAAGTGGCCTCCCTCAACGTATCTGTGGCCGCCGCGGTTTTTCTATACGAGCTTCTACGGCAATCTCGTTAGATTTTAGCAGCTAAGGGCATACTAAACGGAAAGAACGACAATAGGGAAGAGATAGGCAGGTTAGAAATAGCTCTTGACAACCCTTCCACCAGGTGCTTTAAATACCCGTTTACAAATAGGGAAATGGTATCCTAGGCCTCGGTTTGTCTAAGCATCACGATGCGCCGCATCGAATGCCGATAGAAACCTTACGCGTTGCTTACATAAACAGCCGATTTTCGAGGTGAATTTATCATGAATTGCGCTGGCGCGTTATAACCGTATAGCGGAGCCAAGGCTGGCGTAGCTCAATGGCAGAGCAGCTGATTTGTAATCAGCAGGTTGTAGGTTCAAGTCCTATCGCCAGCTCCAGCCAGCGGTATCGGAGTTGGAAGACCCCGGCGTATCGTAGGTTTCAGTACCGATCTAGTTATCAAAAATGGGGTGAAGGGAAACGAGGAGAGGTTCCCGAGTGGCCAAAGGGAGCAGACTGTAAATCTGCCGGCGATGCCT
>CAMLCX010000400.1 GCA_946478635.1 uncultured Pseudomonadota bacterium | reverse complement strand
CTGATCCTCGTCAATCGCTCGCGCTCGCAAAATTTCTGGTGCGCGCTGCGCTTGCCGAATCGCTCTGTCTGGTGGGTTGTTGGAGGAGCATTAAGCTTCCTCGCCGGGGTGATTTACATTCCGCAAGCGCGCGACCTATTTCGCTTCGCTCAACTTGAGTGGAGCGATTTGCTGATGGCGCTAGGCGCCGGGGGACTTACCGTTCCCGTTGTCGAGATTGCCAAGCGCATGCGGCGACAATCGACTGCCTCCGGACGAGACCGGTAGGCACTTAATCGTCATTGATGGAGCGCCCGGGAGGCGTCGATTACTTTGCCAGCGATCTTATATAACCCAAGGCCTGCTTTTGCTCGTCTTTGCTGAGCTTCGACGCAGGCATTTTTCCCGAGCCCTCCGAGATCACTTTCAAAAGCTGCTCGTCTGACTTCTTGGCGGTCTCCTGCGTCGCGACATTCAAACCCTTCTCCCCGAGGACTTTGGCCATGCCCGGGTTACCTTTTCCGTCCGCGCCATGACAACCGGCGCAGGATTTCTCGAACAAGGCCTTGCCGCCCGCGTCCGCCGCAAAGACCGCGGCAGGCCAGCTCACTCCGATCCAGAACCCCATGACCAGCAGTGCTAGTTTGAATTTCATATCTCGACAATCCACCTTTCTATTTTCAGTTTGATCACGCAACGCTGACTTTTGATCGGCGTACTTAAACTTTATTTCCCGAGGGATCGCGTATAGCTCAGAACGTCCGTCTGTTCCTGTTTGCTTAGATTTTTACCTGAAGCGGGCATTTTGCCCGCGCCATCGACGATGAC
Organism: uncultured Pseudomonadota bacterium; assembly: GCA_946478635.1. The sequence goes on along the minus strand of CAMLCX010000400.1, from coordinate 4,128 downwards.
CTTAAGCAGTTCGGCGTCTTTCTTCGCCTGGGTCTCTTTGCTTGCGATGTTCAGGCCTTTTTCTCCCAGAGCCTTGGCCATCGCCGGATTGCCTTTGCCATCCGCGCCATGGCAGGAGACACAGAGCTTATCGTAGGTAGCCTTGCCTGCCTTCGCGTCAGCCGACCAGGCATATGAACTTGCGGCAACGGTCAGCACACAACCGCTCAGCAAGCCTCTCAACAGCTTCTCGCCGTTCCTCATTGGACACCTCCATTTGGTTTATTGGTTATTAACGGCCGAATCACGGTTCGACGTTAGTTCCAGTTAGACGATGGATTCGCTCTCTTCTTTCACTTATGACACCTTCGCGGCCTGACGGAAAGGGTGACAGTCCCGGCACACCCCTTGGGAATAGTGACTCGACTTATCCGGATGGCAGGTATAGCAATTCTCCCTTTTGTTCACCGTCCATTGATGCGGCGTGTGACATACTGTGCAGTCCGTTGCGGCGTGAGTCGGTTTTAAATGAAGTTCCGTGCGGTTGGGATGGCACGAAACACAGGCGGTGAGCGGTTTGACCTCTTGTTCCTTTAGATGACAGGTCGAACAGGGCAGAGTCGCCATCGGAGCTCCCGCGGGGTGTGTATGGCAGGTCGCGCAATCCGGCGACAGCCCCCGGCCGCGCCAGTGACATTGATTGCAGGAAAGTTGAGCGTGTTTTCCCGCCAGCGGCCAAGGATGATTGAAGGCTTCCGTCGCCGCCACGTCGGTCGGCTTCTGTAGAACCGTTTCCTGGCCGATAATTGTGTGACAAAGCTGGCAATCCTTGCGCAGCACTTTGCCTTCCCGGCTGACGTGATTTCCTTCGTGACAGCGAAAGCAACCCGGATAGAGGGTATGGCCGATGTTGTCAGGATGGGTGCGCCAATCGACTTTCATTTCAGGAAAGATATTGGTCTGATAAATCCTTTGCACCTCCCCGATGGACTTTCGAATTGTGTCCCGTTGGGTTTGATAAACTTTCGGATACTGCTTCAAGTAGAACGTATCAAGCGTGGTTGCGATGCCTTCTCTCGCGGCCTCCTTACTCGCATAACTCTGGCTCAAGACGCGCACCGCCTCTCTTTTAATGTAGGGCAATGTCGGGTCAACCAATCCGGCAAGAAGCGCCAGATCCACAGCGCCATCCGGATCTCGAAAAATATGGCTCGGACGGTTATGACAGTCGATGCAATCCATCCTACGGATATCGAGTTTTTTAAGCTGTTCTGCGTTGAGCGAAACAGAGCGATCGAAGTATTCGGTTACCCTTCCTTGTTTATCCTTGATTCGCACCCAGGGAATTTTTTGCCGCTGGGGATCGCTCGCGCCATACCACACTTCATTGCCTATGTTCATATGCCAGTGAATGCCCGCGGTAATCCCTGTCGTGGGGCTACCGCCGCCGGTCCGGAGTAAACTTTTAATCTGACGCACGCTGTTTTTTTCGTCGTGGCCGAACCGAGTAATGACTTTCAATTGGGCGCCGAAAAACTTCTCCGGCCAATGACACTGTTCACAGGTCTCCTGTGCCGGGCGCAGACTATGAACGGGCGTTGGGACGGGACGCGGATATTTTTGGAACAGGACCGAATAAATCTGGTAAGCTCCGGCCAATTTTGAGCGCACATACCAGCCCGCTCCCGAGCCGACATGACACTCGGCGCAAGTCACCCGCGCGTGGGGCGACTCCTTGTACGCCGTGTATTCAGGCTCCATCACCGAGTGACAGAGCTCGCCGCAAAAGGTCACCGATTCGGTAAAATGATAGGCTTGATAGCTGACGGTGGAGACCAGCCCCATGAGAAAAACGGACGAAACGACGACGAACAGGAAAACACCGCGGGTTCTCCCACTGTTCAGATCGATAACCGGATAGCGGGGAACATCGCCAACTCTTGCGCGCCGCCGTCGCTCTAAAATAATTCCCGCCGGGACAAGGATTAGCCCCACAAGCAACAGCGCGGGATAGACCATGTAGGTAAAGATACCGAGGTAAGGGTTGGATCTCCCGGTAATCGCTTCGATCAAAAACAAAAAAAGGATCGAAACGCCGCTCAGAATGACTAGGCCGGCGCCGACAAGACTCAACGGGTGACGAATGAAATTGCGCATGGCAGGATCGGTTACTGCTTATCGCCGAGACTTGACCTCTTCAATCGCCGTCAGCAAACATTGGTCATTTTTGATCGCTGGCGTCCAACGAGCGAGACTCGTTTTCCGCATCTCTCGGAGGGTCGTCCGCTCCACCCATTCGTTCCCTTAGCCTGGCGTCAGGCGAGCGGCCATGCCACCATGCGGCGTCCATCGGATATACCTCGGGGTCAAAAATCACCCAATAGAAGTGCCAGACTACAATAGCCAGAGTCGCAAGCACAGCCTCATAGAAATGTATCGTTGTCGCGATATCAGTCGCCGCCTTGGGCAGATAGGTCAAACTTAAATTTTCAAACCAGAGTAGAAGTCCCGTCAGGGTCATCACAAGCATGCCCCAAATGAACGCCCAGTATTCCAACTTTTCGGCATAGTTAAATTCTCCAAACCTCGGCCGCTGGGACTCGAAATTTAGATTGTAACGCATGGTGTGCCACAAGGCGCGGAGATCCTGCCAGCCGAGCATCTGTTTTCTTAGCCTGTTTCGCCGCGCTTTGCTGTAACCGAGCTCCGCCAGATGCCAAAAGAGCGCCGCCACTAAAATGACCGCCGCCCCGCGGTGTATGAATCCACGCAATCCGACCGACGCTTCCCAATGAAGTAGCGGCCCGGCCCACCAGCTTTCCGGATAGGTCAGAGCAAATCCCGTATAGGCAAGCACCGGAAAGGTTGCCATGATCATTCCGTGCTGCCAGCGCAGCGAACGGGACATTCTTTCACGCGCTTCGCCGGCTATGACCAATGGCCCTGCTTCTGACCGATGGCGGCTTTTATGAATCAAGTCGAGAGCATTATGGACCACCATAAACCCGATGGTGAGACCAATCACCCAAAGATAAATGATGCGAATCGCAAACAGGAGCGGAAAATCTGCCGTCGCCGAAACGTGTACCGGGCCTAACGCGAAACGCGTGCCCGCGCCGGGGTGGCACTTGCCGCAAGTGGCGGGCAGGTTGGTCTTGTGTACGTGGGAGCGCGGGTCCGACGACGGGCGGATGTCATGCACACCGTGGCAACTGGCGCAATTGGCGGCGGTCAACTGCCCGGCGCGCAGAGCCAGCCCGTGAAAGCTGTCTTGAAAAGCCGGGACTTTGTCGGCAGGAAGACCGAATCGCTCACTCATTCGCGTATCGGCATGGCAGCGACCGCAAGTTTCACCGGCTACATTAGTCGTGAATACCGGGGAGTTTGGCTCACTGCGCGCCAGGATCCGATGCTCGCCATGACAATCGGTGCATATGGGGGCGTCTCTCATGCCGCGCGCAACCGCTTCACCGTGGACGCTTTGACGAAATGCGGTGAGAACATTGACATGGCATTTACCGCAAGTCTCGGGGATTTTCGGCCGAGCAATTTGCGAAGACGCATCGTTGGCGGGAAGAATGGTGTGCGCGCCGTGACAATCCGTACAGACAGCCCCTCCCTTTCCGGCGGAAACGGCGCGCGCGTGAACGCTTTGCAGGTAGGCTTCCACCGGCCGGCCAACCGGGATACGAAATTTTCTGGCCATTTCCGTATTCGAGTGACAGACAGCGCAAGTCTTGGCGATGTTTTTCGGATTCACCGGCGAACTAGACTCGGAGCGCGAGACAAGCTTATGGATATCGCCGTGACAGCTCGTGCAAGTCGGCGGCTCTTTAAAACCTTCAGCGCGCGCCTTTGCGTGAATACTTGCCGTATAAGCTTTCACGCTGGGAGCGTGGCAGCTATCGCATTGTACGGGCTTGACCGCGGCGGCGTGTGGTACTTGAGAAATATCGCTGTGACAGATCGTGCATTGGAAAACGCCGTGAACGGACCGTTCGAAGTTTTCCGTTTCAACATGGAGGGAGAGCGTCTTGCCGTCGCGCGCCTTTTCTAGTCCCCGCGCGCCATGGCACGAGAGACAGACTTGGTTGCCGATAGATTGGGCTCGACCAGACTCAGGAAAAAGACAAAACAAAATGAAAAAGA
>CAMLCX010000399.1 GCA_946478635.1 uncultured Pseudomonadota bacterium | reverse complement strand
GGGCGGATGGCAGCCAACAGCTGATCAAGGTCACTCAAGTTTACGGCTGGCAGGGACTGAAGCGAGTGGAAGTTGCGTCGGCGGGCGCCGGCGATATCGCCGCCGTCGCCGGTATCGAGGACATCGGCATCGGCGACACGATCACCGAGCGTGAAAACCCCCATGGCCTGCCGCCTCTGCGCATCGACGAACCGACCATTGCCATGCTCTTCTGCGCCAACAACTCGCCCTGGTCCGGCCGCGAAGGCGAGTTCGTAACCTCGCGCAAGTTACGCGAACGTTTGTTCTTCGAGCAACGGCGCAACGTCAGCCTGCGGGTCGAAGAAACCGAGCAACCGGATGCTTTTCAAGTCACCGGCCGCGGTGAATTCGCCCTGGCGATCGTGATCGAGACCATGCGGCGCGAAGGCTATGAGCTGATGGTCTCGAAACCCACCGTCATCACCCGCGAAATCAGCGGCGTGATCAACGAACCGATGGAGTTGCTCCTCATCGATATCCCCGAGGATTTCATCGGCGTCGTGTCCCAGCTATTGGCCATGCGCAAAGGCAAAATGACCAAGATGATCCACGCCGGATCAAGCCGCGTGCGCCTGGAGTTTGCCGTGCCTTCCCGAGGTTTGATCGGTTTTCGCTCGCGCTTTCTCACTGATACCCGCGGCACCGGCATCATGAATGCCTTGTTCAACGGCTGGGCACCCTGGCATGGAACCATCCAGTCGCGGACCAACGCCGCCATGGTCGCCGACCGCGAAGGGCAAACGACGCCCTATGCGATTTTTCATCTGCAGGAGCGCGGCGTACTCTTCGTCGCCCCGGGCACCAAGGTTTACGAAGGCATGGTGGTCGGCGAATATTCGCGTGAAAACGATTTGAACGTGAACATTTGCAAGGAAAAAAAACTCACCAATATGCGGGCCGCCGGCAAGGATGAAAACATCATCATCTCGCCGCATCGCGAAATGGGTCTGGAAGAAGGCATCGAATGGATCGCCGAAAATGAATTGGTCGAAGTGACGCCGCAATCGATCCGCTTGCGCAAGAAAATATTGAAGCAAGCCGACCGCCCGCGCCGGCGCTATGAAGACGATGAGTAGCCGCTATTTTTTCTTCTCCGGGCCTGACGCGACCTTGTCGCAAAATTCTTTTTTTACGAACATAACCGCAAGTCCCGCGGACGGGGCTCTGACCTCAACGGCGGGACGCGTGCCTGCCTTGAATTCCTTCATCTCGGCCTTGTGCCCCGCGGCCTGCAACTTTTCAACCAACTGAAAAGGACTTTGGATATCGTTGTACTCCGGTCCCTTTTTGCCAAGGATCGAGGTCGGCGCGCATTCTCCTTCGCGCCCCGCGAGGAACCACGGCCCCGGATCTTCTTTGACAACCGGCGGCGGCGTTTTGGTCGTTTTACTTTTGCTGGGCTGAGCCGCATCGGCGCAGCAAAAACTGCCCAGCACGAGCAGCGACAGGGTCCAAGGAATCATTCTAAGCGTTTGGTGGATCATACCTGGGTCTCCGCTGAGGCCAAAGCTAGTCTGAATGAAGCGCCACTCGGTTGCCTTCGCTATCGAGAACAATCGCGCGAAAACCAAAAGGTCCGATCGGATGTTTTGGCTGGACAATTTTGCCGCCGTTGGCTGTCACCGCTGATAAGGCAGCGTCCAGGCGCCCGTTGGTATTCAAGTAAATCAGCACGCCGGCATCCGATGGTTTTCCCTCCTGGCCGGTAAACAAACAGCCGCCAACTTCACCGTCATTGTGCGGCAAAACGCCAACGGTCATCCCTGGAAATTCCTGCTTCTTGACATCCTGCCCGAGCATGGCCGAATAAAATCTGATAGCGCGATCCAGGTCTAAGACGGGAATATCACACCACACGATCTGATTGGCCATGGGCTATTTATTCTCCTTGGCTTAGACGATAATTAAAAACCGGCCTTCACTCAATCCCCTAAGTTCCGCATCTATTCCGGCAATCCTATGCATCAATGTCGAGTTCGACCTTAGTTATATAACAATCCTCACCGGTCCCATGCGCCATCTCCGGAGCAGCGTACGAATAATGATGTTGAGCGCCGGAACGCCGCTCACGCTCGTCGAGCGTCATTTCAGATGGGTCCCGGCCCAAAGCTTATCCAAGAATCCGCTCTTCTCCATCTCCCCGAGGTAGCGCGGATCGTAGAGATCCTGCGGTTTTAATTTCTTCGCCCGTGGGTCGGTGGGTGCAATGTCATCGAGGATCGCTTGCACCGCTTCCATACGTAACTCCATGCGCGGCTCAAGAGCCTTGATTTCGGCGGTATAGGCTTGCTCCAGTACCTTGCGGTCTTCAATGCGCAGGTATTTGCTCAACACTTTGAACACGATCTCTTTGTCGGTATGGAGAACCTTCGCAGCCTCGGCCATTGCGCGCATGAAGCGGGCAACGAGCGGCGAATTTTGGGTGATGAAAGAGCGCCGTGTGATGAAGGACACTGCGACCTGGGCGATTTTCAGATCCGGGCCGTAAACGACGAAGTGGTAACCCTGGGAAATCGCGCGCGCGTCCCACGGTGAAGACATAGTACCGGCATCGATGGCGCCGGAGAGCAGCGCCGCAAACATCTCCGGGGCACCACCAGTCTGGATCATTTGATAATCTCGACCGGCCTCCATGTTGCGACGCTTGAAGGCATGCACGGCGAAGTAATGGGTCGTAGCGCCGATGCGTGTGACTCCGACTTTTTTACCGCGCAGATCCTCGAGCTGTTTGATTTCGGGCTTGGCGAGAATACTCTGGGTCAGATGATTTTTGATTCCCGCGATGAACACGAGGTCACCGTTGCCGCCGACCACGGTGCGCACGAGCCCAACGCCGCCGTCGATCAAGAGCTGCGCGTCTCCGCCGAGCATCGCCGCCGTCGCCAGCGGCGAAGTGCCGATATAAACCAGTGGAAACTCTAAATTGTATTTTCGGAAAATACCCGTCTCCTGAGCAATCCACGGCATCGACTGCGACATCACCCGCGCCGATTGAACCCCGATCAGACGATCCGCGCTCCAAGCCAAGGAACCCTGAAATGCCCAGAACACCAAGACAAAGAGTGTTAACATTGTCGACATGGGCTAAACTCCTTTATTGGCCAGACGTAATCGCGTCCAAAGCGAGCGGCGGCCGACGCGCCGCGCCAACTCCTCGGCCGTCACCCGATACTTAAACGCTTTGCGGCCGTCGATGAACAGAACCGGAACCTCGTTGCCGAACTCTTCGCGAAGCTCGTCGGTTCCGTCCACGTCGACGACTTCGACGTCGATCGGAATCCTTACCGCCACCTCGGTGATGACCGATTTCATATCATCGCAAAGGCAGCAATTCTCGCGCGAATACAAAGTTAGTTTGCGTTTCATTTTGGCGACGGTTTCGCTGGTTCCTTCGGCTCCTCCACTTTCTCCCCCTCGCCCAAACCGATGATATTTTTGGGAATTCCCAACACACCCCAAAACCATTCGGTTAGTGTCCCCAATGGCGCCGGCGTGATCGTCGGATCGTCGATCCGCCCGGTAATATTGAAACTCGCCACCAGGAAGGAATTTTTGATTGCGGCGATGCTGCGCCCCAGAAGCGGTATGTAGCTCATCGCCGAATCGATGCCGGCAAACGGTCGCACCGCAACGACGAAATCGACTTCGTTTTTGGGGACATCGATCTTGCCGACACCGGTCATGCGTAAGTCGCTGCTGTCGACGATGAGATTCTCGGTGGCGTAGACCCCCTTGGTTACTTTGAAATCGCCGGTGATGCTGCGGAAGCGGATCCCCTGTTTGGCAAGATCGGGCAGCTGAAGCGTGAACCAACGCGACAGATCGAGGAGATTGAGAATCTGCACCACGACACGCATCCGGTTAATCGTGCCGTCCTCGATAAGCAGATTAAAAGCGCCGTTCAAGTTTTGCTTTCGCTCCGTGTCGCTCTTGCCGACCGTTTCGAGCTTGCCCGTCAGATTCACTTTACCCGTCATCTCGGTATTTTCGACGTCAAACCAGTTCAGGAACGATTGCACGGGAACACCTTGAACCTTGGGCTCGGTGTTGACGCCCAGGGTATTGGGTCTGTCGAAGATCGTGGTCACGCCTTGAATCGTGCCGCCGGCCGAGCGCGCGCTCAGACTAGTCAAGCGCCACACGCGGTGGTCAATTGTCGCGTTGGTTTTCAACTCGGCAAATTCAAAATTTTTTATCCGTCCCCTGTTCAAAGCGATTTTTCCCTCGGCAACCAGGTTCGCATAAAATTCACTCGATTCCGGATCGATCTGCGAGATCAGGTAGGTGATGTCAAGATTCGGCGCGGCGAAATCGAAGAGCAATTGGGTTTTTTCACCGTAGCGCCAGCGGCCGCTGGCGCTGACGGGAACACCCACCAACAGCGCTTTCAAATTCTGAAAGTCGACACCGGTTTCGTCGATTTTGATCTTACCGTTGAGTTCCCGCAGCGGCTGGAGCAGCGGGTTCACCAGGAGCTGTACATTCACCAGATCGAGATCGCCGGTGAACTTTCGCCGTTTCGGTTCGCTCAACGAACCAAAATAGCGCACCGCGCCGCGCACCAGCCCGGCATCGCGCGAGTTGCGCGAGTCCAGCAGCAGGCTCGCCACCACGCCGGCTCTGACTCCGGTCGAATCTATGTGCAGATCGAAGGAGCCCTCGTCCACATCGTAATCGTTGAGCGCGAATTGCAGCTGAATCGGCGAGCCGGCGAGTTGTGCCCGGATCTTTTCGCCCCTGACCTCCTTCGGCGTAAATGCCACTTCCCCTTGGATCTCATTGAGAGAAAACTCATCGTAGTGAATGCGGACGTGGTCGAGCTGCGCTGTTCCGTCGAATTGAATCGGCGCATTGGGCAATTTTTTAAGCCCGAGCTGCATTTTGCCGCTACCGCTGAGCTCCCGAACCGACGCTAATATCTTGGCCGTCTTCGGAGCGAGGTC
>CAMLCX010000398.1 GCA_946478635.1 uncultured Pseudomonadota bacterium | reverse complement strand
GCGTGGAAGCGACGATTCCCGCCCTTGGCGCCAGTTACCAGAACACCAGTACGCTCTTGAGCCAGGGCACGAAATTGCTTGTCGTTCGGCCCAAGTCCTTCGAACCGAAAGTCAACGAGCAGCCGCTCGTGGTGGAAGACGTTCCAGCGGCTTCGAACGAAGAGCTGCGCAAAGTGCACATGAAAGAGCGCGTGGTCGTCAAGCGTGAAGGGCCGTCGCTCGAGGGCGCGAAGATCGTTGTCTCCGGTGGGCGCGGGCTCAAGGGCGAAGAGCAATTTGCTATTCTTAAAGAGCTCGCGGACGTCCTCGGCGGCGCTGTCGGCGCGAGCCGTGCCGCGGTGGACGCCGGCTGGGTGCCCTACGCCATGCAGATCGGCCAGACCGGCAAGACGGTCAAGCCCGACGTTTATTTCGCCGTCGGCATCTCCGGCGCGGTGCAGCACCTCTCGGGAATGAAGACCTCCAAGTACATCATTACCATCAACAAGGACGCCGAAGCGCCGATCTTTCAGTACTCCGACTTCGGCATCGTCGGCGATCTCTTCAAAGTCGTGCCGCAACTGATCGAAGAATTGAAGAAGCGCAAGGGCGCCTAAAGGTTCGGAAGTTTTTGCGGCAGGCGTGTTCGGCTCCAGTTGCTTTCCGGCGATCATATGTCGTCATAGGCGCTCAAGGAGAAAATCATGCTCGACATTAATGAAAACAGCGTGAGTGGCGTGCTGCTCCATGACGGCTGGCATCAACCCATAGCGGGAACTTTCAAGATCGGTAATATCCGAATTCATGCTGACGTGGCGGCGGGCATCGATTTCGGAAAGTCGAGCGCGACGTGGGACGAACATTGTGCCGACGCGGCCGGCGCCACAGTCACCGTCAGCGCTCCTCTCACATCCATTCTGGCTATCCAGCAAAAGAAATAAGCTTCGCGCTAATCATTCCAGTTCCAATCGCGCCAATCGGGTAGCTTTACCGTCGGGATTTGATAGAGTGACGAATGCGTGATTTAAGCTACAAGACCTTTTTCATTTCTGTCTCTACCGAGCGATCGACCGGCAAATGGGCATCCCTGACGCCCATGGTGGAAATCCGCCGGCTTAGGAACGATCGGCAGCCGGTTTTCATCATCATGACCGCGCAGTTTTTTAGATCCGAGCAGGAGTCGGATGTTTGTGGCATTAATCTCGGCAAACAATGGATCGATGAGCAGCCACTGGGTATTTCATCGCAGTTTACGGATACTCATGGCGCTTAACCGCTTCGCTCCGCGTCCACCGCCGCTTTGAAATATTCCGCACAATTTGAAGGATTTGAGCAACGCCGATCTAAAAGGGATTTGGGCCTACCTGAGAAGCACTCCGCCAGTGAAGAGTCGCGTGCGGTTGCCGTTGCTCCCAAACGCCAACGAAACGAGCGCTCGATCGGGTTTTATTTGACATCCCCGCGAGTTGGGTCTGGGCCGTCTGGCTAGCTCGGAAAGGAACTGTCGCCCGCCGAGGCGCGGGTGGCGGCGCTGTCGGCTCTCTCACCTTGCACGACATAAGCCATGTAGATGCAGTCGGCCATTGCCCGGCGCATGTTGTTCTTCATCAACTGGGCGTTGATGCAGGCTTCTTGCAGCTCTTTGGTGTCGGCATATTTTTTAAGGATCTCTTTGCGGATGACACCGTGTTCGACATCGACGTCGGCGTGGAGTTTGTAGAATGTCAGAGCATCGTCAGGCACCCATTGGTAGTGCTTGCGAAAAGTATCGAGATCGCGCGCCATCGCCTTGGCCGTGTCGTCGCCCTCGGACACGGCGACGCCCAGCAGCCAGGAAGTTCTAAAGGCTGCAGTGGCGAAACTATCGACGGCGAACTTGACGCCGTAGAGCGGCTCGGAATTTCTCACGAACTCGCGATCCATGCCCATGCCGACGCAGACATCGAGCCAATATTCCGGATGCGCCTTGCCGGCCTTGCCGATCAAGTCCTCGCCTTCTTCCTCGATTGCTTTGGGCAGCCACATGCGGCGCACTTCAGTGTGCGGGCAGTTGTAGAGAATCGAATATTCCTTGATCGGCACTTGCTTGGTGAAGTAGTAGCGCTCTTTGCCCCAGCCGTGCAGCTGATCCTTAGTTGCTTTTCCTTCGCGAAAGATCGCTTCCCAGGGATGCGGCGGGCGCTGGTGATCCTGCCGGTTGGCGGCAAAAAAAGTCTCGATGAATTCATCCGGAGAAAGCTTGCGGTCGAGCTTGAACATGAGCGTGATTCCTTTCCACGTATCAATAAGCTACTGCGGCCAAGCCGCACACAACGCAGACTAAATATTCACCACGAAGTGATTCATGATCTTACGCTCGCCCACAGAGGATGAAAATGGAGGGACTTCCCTCCGCACGTTTTCCCCGCGACTCGTCATTCCCGCGCACGCGGGAATCCAGGTTTGTTTTCCACCCCAATTAGCCTGGATACCCGCTGGAGTTTATCCTGAGCGCGGGCCGAAGGGCGGGTATGACGGAACGCTGCGCTCTTGGTGAACTCCTTCGTGGTGATGCCCCCCGGGGTCAATCTGCCTTGGCGTCTTCCCGGTAATGGCCGATAGCGTCCATCAGCGGCTTGTCCGACATCACGAAAAATATCGCCGGCTCCTTGGAAGTGTTCTCGTGGCGATGAAAATTCCACAACGGCACGACGAAAGAGTCGCCTTGCTCCCACTCATAGCGTTTATCGCCGACGTAGCTCACGCCGCTGCCGCGCCAGACGTGGTAGATGGTCGAGCTCGTGTGCCGATGGCTCTTGGTCTTTTCGCCGGCGCGCAGCATATGAATCTGACATGCCATGGTCGGCAGGGTGGGGCCGCCGGTTACCGGGTTGGCGTAATCCAGCACGATGCCGTCGTAAGGATCACCGGGCTGTTCGCCGACTTTGCTCAATGCATTTTCCGTGTCGGCCCATTTGTAACAGAACGCCGGCGGTTGAATCGAATTCTGCTTTATCCACGATGGCCGGAGCGCGCCCACGGTTGCCAGCGTGTAACCCTCGGGCTTGGTCACCGTTTGTTTGCGGCGCGGGTCGGGCTCGTGAAAGTCGGTCTCCAATAATCTCACCAGAGGAGCATCCAGGCCGTCGAGCCACATCATCGGTTCGCCGCGATTTTCGTGGTCGTGCCAGGTCCAGCTCGGTGTCGTGACGAAGTCGCCTTCGCCGATTTCGAACGATTCGCCTTCGACGATGAGACGCGTGCCGTGGCCCTTGACGATAAAGCGGATCGCTCCCGCCATGTGCCGGTGCGACAGCGCGTTTTCGCCGGGCTTGAGCAACTGCAGGTTCAAAACCAGCGTGCGCGAGGTACCATTTTTAAGCGCCGGATTCCAGAGTTGAATGACGCGGCGAAAGGACACGTCGAGGCCGACGACGTCGCCGGCTTTTTCCATGGCGGCGAAAAGGTCTTTGCCCTTCCAAAAGCACGCTTCAAAAGAAGGCACCGGCTCGCGATAAACATCCCCCTGCTGGTTTTGCCAGTAGCCTTTGAAGTTCTTGCTTTGGAGCTCTTCTTCGAAAGCTTTGAGCGCTTCGGACATGGCGTTACCTCCGTAGCTTATTTGAGTCTTATCTAGCGCGATTTATGCAAACGTTGCAAGGTTGGACATTTGGCACTGCCGCAAAGGTGTCTCGGCGCTTTGAGCGCGTTGGCGTACAGGGGGTTGGACGTCCTACGCGCTTCACCGGCAAATAGTTTTCACAAAACTTCCATGGCGCGGCTAGAGTCAAACTACGTCGTCGGGTGCGTGGCGCACCGGTAGGCCGAGCTTCGGATCAGGTGCAAATTCGAAGCTCGAATCAATATCGAATGATGAGAAACTAAAAAGTCTCAAATTCTAAGCTGCCTCCAAACGACGAACTAATCGGTGCGCAAGCGCACCCTACAAAAGTCGTCGTGCCCTTTTCTTAGCGGCCTTCGCGTCTTTGCGCGAGATATTCCGACTGGAGGGTTGCGGGATTACCGCGCTGTGAGAGATGGTCTCATGGCATTGCAAAGTCGTATGCGTCGTGACCGAGGAAGAAGCTATTCGATCACTTTGACGGTGATCATGTTGGTGGTGCCGCTCTGGTGCAGGGGCAAGCCGGCGGTAATGGCGACGAGATCGCCGCGCTTGACCAGTCCGGTCGCCAACGCTTTTGTTTGCAGCGCGCGGACCATCTCGTCGGTGCTTTTGAATCCCTTGATCGGCACGGGAGAAACCCCCCACACCAGACAGAGCAACTTTACGGTTTGCGGCTCCGGGCTCACGGCGATAATGGGTTGTTGAGGACGGTAGCGTGCAATCAGGCGCGCCGTACTGCCGGAAGTGGTCGGAATCAAGAAGGCCTTGACCTGCAGGTCGCGCGCCAATGAAATGGCGCCGACGCTGATGGCTTCGGGCACGGTTTTTTTAAGCCCGGCAAAGCGCTGGCGCGGTTCCAGGATCATTTCCGTTTCTTCGGCCACCCGCGCCATCACCTTTACCGCCTCAATGGGATAATCTCCCGCGGCGGTCTCTTCGGACAACATCAGCGCGTCGGTGCCATCGAGAATCGCGTTGGCGATGTCCGCCACCTCGGCGCGCGTCGGGCGTGGATTCCACACCATCGAACGGAGCATTTGCGTCGCGGTGATGACCGGTTTGCCCAGATGATTGGCTTCGCGGATCATCATCTTCTGCATTGCCGGGATGCGTTCCTGCGCGATCTCCAGGCCGAGATCGCCGCGGGCGACCATGATGCCGTCGACATTTTGCAGAATCCCGGCGAGATGGTCCAAGGCTTCGTGTTTCTCGATCTTGGCGATGATTGGAATCGAAGCGCCGCGCTTGCGCATCTCGCGCCGCGCATAGACGATGTCCTCGCTGTGGCGCACGAAGGAGAGGGCGACCAGGTCGACCTGCTCTTTGATGCCGAAGGCCAGATCTTTCTTGTCTCCTTCGGTCAGCGCGCGGATGTCGAGGCTCG
>CAMLCX010000397.1 GCA_946478635.1 uncultured Pseudomonadota bacterium | reverse complement strand
CCACCGAGATCTACACTCTTTCCCTACACGACGCTCTTCCGATCTATTCCTGTCAGAGAAAAGCCCCGGACTTGGCGCACGAGTTCGGGGCTTTTTTGTGGGCGCGAGCGGGCGGTCAGCTGAGAAAGTATTCTTTGAAACCCGCGACCATGATGTTGGCCAGCCGCTCGTTATGGCTTTCGACGTGTCCGTAGTGAGTGAGATTCGGAACGACGATAAGACGCAGCTCTTTTGCGAAGGGTTTAAAGCGATTGAACGCATAGACCTCGCGGCGAAAGGGCAATCCCTTCTCGCCGCCCTCGATCCAATGTCCTTTATCGCGCTCGCCGACGATGTGGAGCAATTTTTTGCCGCCCAGCCGCTCCAATTCGGATCGATAAGTGATAAACAACTCATCGTCGGATAGCCCGGAAACTTTTTTAATCTCCGGCAGCAGCACGTCGTGCGCGCTGTGCTCGATGTCCTGCAAAAAAGGCTTGAACTGGGGCCGGCGATGGTTTTCCAACTCGAACCATCGTTCGGCGTTACCCCAGGGTTGATTGGGACCGACGTAGCCGCTTTTGGCATAGCCCTTGGGCGATCTCCGACTCAAGTCGGTCAGGTTGCGAAACGGCGCAGCGCGCTCCTGCGGCGATTTTTCCGCGCAGGCGAGATCCCATTCCTTTCTCACCCAGGCCGGCATGCCGGTGCCGAAGCCGAGCCCGCCGATCAGTTTGTTCCTTAAACCGTATTGCTCCATCAGATAAAAATATTCGCCGCCGGTCGAATGGCCCCACATGAAGATCGATTGCGTGAGATGTTTTTCCACCAGAACTTTGATCGCTTCGGTGCACATGCGAAAGGTGTAAACCGCCAGGCGGTTCTTGAGTTCGGCGTCGCCTGGAATCTCGCCGATGATAAATTCCGGGCGGCGCTGCGCGATCGACGGCCACGGTTGGCGGCTGTAGTGACCGGGCAGCGAAATGGCCAGAACGGGAATGCCGAGCGAAGCGATATGCTGGGCCACGCCCACGCGCGCGTGGCCGGGATCATTTTTTGTCATGTCGGGATAGTGCTCCGGTCCGTCCGGGGTAAAAATGAATTCGTATTCGTTGGCGGCGCCGCCGTGAATCATGACGACGGCCATGTCCGGGATGGAAACGTTTGCCGGCGTGAACAGCCGGCCGTGAATGTCCCATTGAAAGAGTCCGCCGGGTTTTTCGGGATTGGCATAACGGCTGATGCGTTCCGCAACTTCTCTGACCGTGAACGGCGTCCGCGAAAAGGGATCGGAAAGATTTTTGTAATCGTCGAAGGGCATGTAATAAATAAAGTCGTCTTTCAGACCGGTACCTCGCGTGAGTACCTCGACCAATCGGTTCATCGCCTCGTGGCTCATCTGCTTTTCTCCTGACTTTGAATCGCTGCGGGTCATATTCCCCGCAGCTTGCCGCGTTAAGTTGATTTCTTTCCGAAGACCGTCATTCCCGCGTGTTTTAAGCAGTGGTTCGACCGGGCTCACCACAGGCGGATCCGGAACTGGACCCCCGATAGAAACATTCGGGGGTGACGCCCTTTGGGATACTTTCCGTCGCGTTTCTTGGGATACCCCGCAGCTTGCTGTGGGGTCGTTCATTGCTCTTTTACAGACATATGCGGTTCGCGCTGACGGATGTCAACAACGCGGTGCGTAGTGCATCAATCCAGCACGGCCTGGCCGCGAGCAAAGTTCGGAGTATCTCCCGCAAAGACGCAAGGGCGCGAAGGAAAACAGTTGTCATTCGACAGCGAGGAATCTTTCCGGGACTTTGAGACTGATGGCAGATCGAGACTGAACCACCAAGCGAAAATTTCGTCGCTTGATGCTTCGCGCAGATCTAGGATAAGTAAACAAAAAACCCTTGAGCGGAGGATTCCATGGCAGAAAACGGCGCGCGCCCTTCCTATGACAAAGTCGATCGCAAAGTCGAGGTGATGGACACGCCCTACGACCGCTGGATTTCATCCCAGGGCATCGACGTGATGCGCGGTTTTTTCGTTGACGATCTCTATACCGTTCCGCTCAAGTGGTGGGACCGCGTCGGCGGTTACGGTGTCTACATCATGCTCGACGGCACGGGTTACCTCGACGACGCTTATGTCGTCGGCATTCCGCCCGGGAAAAATCTCAATCCGCAGCGGCATATCTACGAGGCGCTTTACTATGTTCTCGATGGCCGCGGTGCGACCAGCGTGTGGCAAAACAATGGACAGAAACAGAGCTTTGAGTGGCAAACCGGAAGCTTGTTCGCGATTCCGCTCAACGCTCATTACCAGCATTTTAACGGCCAGGGAGACAAGGAGGCGCGCCTGCTGGCGGTCACCACCGCGCCGCTGGTCTTCAATTTGTTTCACTGCGAAGACTTCGTGATCAACAATTCCTATGCATTCACCGACCGTTTCAAAGGCGAGGAGGGTTATTTCGCCGGCAGCGGCAAGCTGTATAGCGATCGCGTGGTGGAGACCAACTTCGTCGCCGATGCGATCAACATCGAACCGGTGGCCTGGACCGAGCGCGGCAAGGGCAACGCGACGATCTTCTTCGAGATGTCGGAGAGCATGATGGGCTCCCATGTGTCGCGTTTTCCGGTCGGTCTTTACAAAAAAGCGCACCGCCATGGTCCGGGCGCTCACGTGTTCGTGCTGACCGGCAAAGGCTATTCTCTGCTCTGGCCGGAGGGTAAAGAGATGACGCGGGTCGATTGGAAGCCCGGCTCCATTGTCGTGCCGCCCGAAGGCTGGTTCCACCAGCACTTTAATTCAAGCGCCGTGCCGGCCCGGTATCTGGCGCTAAAGATTCTCAGCCGCAAATACAAACTGCAGCCGGGAAAGATCCAGTCCGACGTGCCACTGGCCTATGGCGGCTGGCAAATCGAGTACGAAGACGAGGATCCGATAATTCGCAGAATATTCGAGGAGGAGTGCGCCAAGGCCGGCGCCGAGGTGAGGATGCCGCCGGTCCAGCGACAGGCCAATTGACAATTGCAAGCGTCTTTTTTAATAATATGGTATAAGTTGCTTGAAAGGTTAATTTCTCCAGGGAGACGCCATGCTAAAACCCATCGGACTTACCGAAGGCCACTACGAGTGCCGCTCGTTGGAAGAAACCCTGCCGATCTTTACGGATTTGCTCGCTGTCGAGATCGTTGAACGCACCGACAAGCAGGCCGTCATAAAGCACCCGAACACGGCGTGGCGGCTGGTGATTCACGAGGGCGGGCCCAACGCCAAAAACAAGCCTCATACGAATCACTACGGGTTTCGAGTCGCCAGTTCCAGGGAAATTCCCAAGGCGCACGAATATATTTCCAACCATAAAGCAAAATACAAAATCAAAAGCGTTACCGCGCCGCACGAGGCGCATTTCGCCTATTCCATCTATTTCAAAGAACCCGGCGGCAACGACCTCGAGATCGAGTACTACAACCCGGCGGCGATCAAGCAGGGGCGAAAGATCGCCGCGCCGCACTGGACCACGCCGATACCGGAGGAGATGTTTCCCGGCAAAGGCTACGTGCCGCAGGCGATGACGCACGGCACGCTCAACTGCGATGACAAAGAAACCAGCGACCGGTTTCTTGCCAATGTGCTCGGTCTCGACATCATCGGCGGCGGCCGCACCTCGACTTATATCAGCGTGCCGAACATGGGCCCCTGGTATGTGGTTGTTTTGCCGACCACGCACCGGGATTACTTGTCGGAAGCGAATCGATTCACTCTGCAGGTGGCGACTCCGGAAGAAGTCGAAGACGCGCACAAGGAATTTTCCAAAAAGGGCAAGGAACTGGGCATTACCGAACTGCGCGAACTGCGGACCAACGGCCGCGCGCACTTTTTGTTGAGCGATATCAGCAAGAACTGGTGGGAAATTACTTCGTAACTTTAATCGCGATAAGACTGCTGCGAACGCCGCTGACGGGTAACTGTCAGCGGCGTTTGTCTTTTCGAGCAGTTGAACGATTGGCAGGGTGCCCGCCGCCATGGAACTGTTGGAAGCGCCGCTCCTGATGACGTTTTGACGCCTGATTGGGGCGCCTACTCCGCCCAGGTTTCTTTTCAATCCTGTTCACTATTAGACAGACATCGCTCCCGAGTCGGGCTAGGCTCATCCAATAGGTTGAAATACCTATTTGGAGTTTTGAGATCTGTAATGGCGCGCAAGAGGTAGATGGCCGTCGACGCAGCCAATCGTGGCATGGACTTCCGCTCGGTTCGGCAACGAATTTGTGGTTCAGACCCCCTCCCTCTTCCAATATCCAAAGGCTAGGATGAGCCTGAAAAGGAGAGGTTATGAATCCTCTATTAATAGTCGCTGTCCCCCTGGGATTGCTGATCGTGGGGATGATACTGAACAGCATCGATCTCGGTTTCAATCAACCGCCGAGTTCGGCCGAGCAAGATCCGCTTAAAAAACTGACGGCGGAAAAAGAATCTTACCGGAAATTCTTCGACGTGCAGAGAAGCCGGTCGATAAAGCGCCAGAAGCGGATCGGCCAATATGCCTGGTTGGTGACGGCCTCCTTCATCGGCGCCTTCATCTGGCTCTATGCCGATACCGTGAACAAGACGAGCCTTTCGAGTCGAATCGCCGCGCTGCAAACATTGGCGACGGAAGAAGGCAAGCAGATGGTTCTCTCGGTAACTCTCAGCGATGGGAACAACGTCAAATATCTGATCAAACTGCCTCAAGCCGATAAATTGCAGGTTGCCGCAAAGGAAGCCCCCGCTAATGAAAAGGTCTCGTCGTGGGAGATCGAAAGACTGGGCACGGCGCTAAGCACCGGTGATAATGCCTTGCCGCTGGGCATCGCGCTCAAGATTTCCCAGCTGGCCGTCGAACCCTAAGTAGCCGCAGTATTTCCACGGATTCCATAATCAGCCCGAGGCGCCAATCCGGCGCCCCGGGCCGGTGCCGTCAATGAAGAACCCCGCCGCAAGCAGCGGGGTATCGAAAGACCTCGATGACAAT
>CAMLCX010000396.1 GCA_946478635.1 uncultured Pseudomonadota bacterium | reverse complement strand
GCGGTGATGACCGGCGCGCGGCGAATTCTGGAGATCGGCATGTTCACCGGCTACAGCACGCTGGCGTGGGCTGAAGCGCTGCCAAAGGATGGCCGAGTCGTCACCTGCGAAATCAATGGCGATGCCGTGGAGGTAGCAAAGCGCTATTTCGCGGAGAGCCCGCACGGCAGCAAGATTGAAGTTAAACTGGGTCCCGCGCTCGAGTCGCTAAAACTCATCTACGGGAGTTTCGATCTCTGTTTCATCGACGCCGATAAAGCGAGTTATGGCGCCTATTATGATCGCTGTATGGAGTTGGTGCGGCCGCGCGGATTGATCATTTTGGACAAGATGCTTCGCGGCGGTCGCGTCCTTGACCCGACGGATCCCGCCACGCAGGCCGTCGATGCGCTCAACCAACGCATTTGCAACGATCCGCGCGTGGAAAATGTTTTACTGCCGGTTCGGGACGGCATCATGTTGGTGCGAAAACTCTAGCAGATGAAAAGTTTTGACTTTCCAACTTGGCGAGAATTTCCTTTAGATCCGCTAGCAGCGGCGCGGTCCATTCCCTTGGCTTTCCACTGTACTTGATGTTTAGTTTCTCCGCGTGCAGGAACTGCCGTTTCAAACCAAACTGTTTGCGGAAGCGCTTGTTGAACCCGAAGTCGCCGTGTTGGTCGTCCATGACAACCGGATAGCCGAGCTTCGCGAAGTGGAGGCGAATTTGATGCAGGCGGCCCGTTTCGATCCGCACGCGCACGAGCGTGGTTTCGGAGAATCGCTTCAACACTCGGAAGCGCGTGAGCGCACGGACCGGATTGCCTCCGCGGCCGGGCAGGGGAAAGTCGATCCTGCCTTCGTCGGCCGATAGCCGGCCGACGACCAGGCAGAGATATTCTTTGGCCGCGTTGCCGGACTCGAAGATGTTTTCCAAGTCAGCTTCAGTCTGTGGATTCTTAGCGATCAGCAACAATCCCGACGTGTCTTTATCCAGGCGATGAACAAGCCGCGGGGTGACTGCCGAATCATGGAATCGGCTTTCCAAAATACCTAACACCGATTCGCGCTTGCTCACCGTTTTACCTTCGTGCACGGCAAGGCCGGCCGGTTTGTTGATCACGAGAAGGGATTCATCTTCAAAAACGGTTTCGATTCTTGGGCCGCTTATTCCAATGGCCGGCGATTTTTGAGTCGCCTGGAAGGGAACATACAGCTGGATGCGGTCGCCGGCCCGGACGACATCGTCTGCTTTGGCCCGCTGGCCGTTGATGCGCACGCCGTTCTTACGAAAGAGTTTCCTGACATAGCCGATCGGAAATTCTCTTTTGAGAAAGCGCTCAACTTTTTTGGGTGGTTCTTTCGCGGCCAGGATGATTTCGCGCATTGATACACCCGTGATACGGCGCCATCCCGGTAGAGTCAAGCTGCGTTTGCTCCAATATTTGCAATAGTTCAAGGATTAAGATAGGTTACGTGGATGGCGCCAAGGCATTGAGCCTTGATTGGTTTGCGCCGAGGCGAGGTTGTCATTGAGCCGTAATGAGTCGGTCGATGTTCTAAGAAAAAAGATCGATCAAATTGATGCCAAAGTCGTTGAGCTTCTAAATGATCGGGCTTCCCTGGCGCAAAGAATTGGCCATTTCAAGAGTCGAAGCAATCAAGAGGTTTACGCCCCACAACGCGAGAAGGAAGTTGTCGAGCGTGTCTGCGGACTGAATCGCGGACCGTTCCCCGCACCAGCCATTCGCGCCGTTTTTCGCGAGATTATTTCCGGTTGCCGCTCCCTCGAGGGACCGCTTCATGTGGCATTCTTCGGCGCCGAGGCGACCTATACACATCTCGCGGCGCGGGAGAAATTTGGTTCGGCGGCAACATTGCGGCCCACCGCCAGCATTTCGGAAGTCTTCCAAGAAGTCTCCCAGGGACGAGCAGGCTTTGGAGTGGTGCCCATCGAGAACTCCACCGAAGGAGTTGTCGCGCACACGCTGGACCAGTTGGTGGAGTCCGACCTGCAAATAAGCGCGGAAATTTTTCAGGACATTCACCATTATCTTCTGTCCCGTTCGGGTCGAGCGGAAAATGTTCAGCGGATCGTTTCCCATCCGCAAGCCTTGGCGCAATGCCGGGATTGGCTGGCGCGCCATTTCCCGTCCGTGCCGATCGAAGAGGTGGCGAGCACGGCGCATGCCGCGATCAAAGCGGCTGGCGATGGATCTTTGGCGGCGATTTCCAGTGCCATGGCCAAGGAGGTCTATGATCTCCAAACCGTCGCGGCGAATATCGAAGATCAGAGCACCAACATCACGCGATTTTTGGTCATCGGCAAGATGGGCGTGCCGCCGAGCGGCGACGACAAAACGTCGCTGGTGTTTTCCGTGCATGACAAGCCCGGCGTGTTGTATCGGATGCTGCAACCGTTTGCCAGAAGCAGGATCAATTTGACCAAGATCGAATCGCGGCCGATCAAGAAAAAGCCCTGGGAGTACTTGTTTTTTCTCGACCTGCGCGGCCATCGCCAGCAAGCAACGGTGAAAAAAGCGATCGCCGGTTTAGAGAAGAATTGTTCGTTTCTGAAGATTATGGGCTCTTATCCGAGCGGCAGATGAAAACACTCGATCAAGTCCCGGAATATATTCGCTCACTCATCCCGTACGAGCCGGGGAAGCCGATCGAAGAGGTCGAGCGCGAATACGGCATTTCCAACTCGGTCAAACTGGCGTCCAATGAAAACCCATTGGGGCCGTCGCCCAGGGCCCTGGCGGCGATGCGCGCAAAATTGGAGCAACTCAATCTGTATCCGGACGGTGACTGTTTTTATCTAAAGCAGAGTTTGTCGCGGAAACTTGGCGTTGCGCCGGAAACCATCATCTTCGGCAACGGTTCGAATGAAATCATCGAGCTGGCCGCGCGAACCTTTCTTCGCCCGGGCGACGAAGCCGTGATGGCGGAGCAGGCGTTTGTGGTCTATCAACTGATTGTCCAGACGGTCGGTGCCCAGAGCCGCACGGTGCCGCTCAGGAATTTCACGCATGATTTGCCCGCCCTTGCCGAAGCGGTGACGCCGCGGACGCGTCTGATCTTCCTGGCCAATCCGAATAATCCGACCGGCACGATTTATCGGCGCGGCGAATGGGAGCAATTCCTAGGCAGAGTGTCGCCGGATATCCTGTTGATCGTCGATGAGGCGTACTTTGAGTATGTTCAAGACCGCGATTACCCTGATTCCCTGCGCTATCACGGCGACGGCCGCGCGATTCTCACGCTGCGCACATTTTCTAAGCTTTATGGTCTGGCGGGCCTGCGCATCGGGTACGGCATCGGATCGAAGGAAATTATCAGTTTGATGCAGCGAGTGCGCCAGCCGTTCAATGTCAACGCCGCAGCACAGTGGGGCGCTTTGGCGGCGCTCGATGATGCCGATCATGTGCAGCGAAGCCTCGACGTGAACCGCGGAGGCCTCAAGTTTTTGCAGAATGAATTCGTTCGCCTTGGCCTGGAGTTTGTGCCAAGCCAAGCGAATTTTGTCTTGGTGCGGGTCGGCCGAGGACTAGAAGTATTTCAACAATTGCTGAAGCTGGGCGTGATTGTCCGGCCCATGGGCGGGTACCGCTTCCCGGAGCATGTGCGCGTGACCGTCGGCACCATGGAAGAAAACCGGAAATTTATTGGCGCGCTGGAGAAGGTCATTCAAGGTGTTTGATCAGCACACGATAGAAGCGGGGCACGGTAAATGGCGGTGATGTTCGAAAAGGTTGTGATGGCCGGCGTCGGGCTGATCTGCGGCTCCCTGGCTTTGGACATGCGCCGCCGCAGGCTGGCGAAACAAATTATCGGCTACGGCCGCAGCGAAGGGAATCTGCGTTTGGCCAAGGGCAAGGGGATCATCGATGGTTACTTTCTGAGCCCCGAGTCTTTTCCTGCGGGCGTAGATTTGTTGATCCTGGGAACGCCGGTGGAGGCTATTGCGCCGCTCATGAAAAGGTTTTTACCAAAGCTCCAGGCCGGCGCCATCGTTAGCGACGTGGGCAGCGTCAAGGGCAGAGTTGTGCGCGACATGGAACGGCTGTTGCCCAAGCAGGTTTCGTTCGTCGCCGGCCATCCGATCGCGGGGAGCGAGCAATGGGGCGCCCAGGCGGCGCGGCGGGATCTGTTCGTCGGACACCGCTGCATACTCACGCCGACAGCGAAGACCGACCGCAAGGCGCTCGATAAGATCTCATTTCTTTGGCGCAAGGTCGGCGCCAAAGTTGAAATGATGGCGCCCGAGGTGCATGACCACGTGCTCGGCGTGATCAGCCACCTACCTCATGTTTTGGTCTATACCCTGGTCAACGCGTTGGAGCGCCAACGGCGCAAGGACATCGATTTAAAAAAATATTGCGCCGGCGGGTTCAAAGATTTCACGCGCATTGCGTCCAGCCGGCCCGAGCTTTGGCGCGACATTTGTCTCATGAACAGGCGCGCGCTCGGCAGCGTGCTCGGGGACTATATTAAAGATCTGCAACGGATCAACGGTTGGATTCGAAACGGCAAGGGCGCTTTTTTGGAAGAGGAGTTTAGCCGCGCTTATGAGATTCGCGCGCAGATTCCGTGATACCCGGCAGATGAAACGAATCGAACCGATCAAGAAAGCGCTGCACGGCAGGATTGCCGTGCCGGGCGACAAGTCGATCGCGCACCGGGCGGTGATCTTCTCGGCGATTGCGCGCGGGCGCAGCCGAATTTTTAATCTCTCCGGCGGCGACGACAACTCGCGCACGGTGCGCGCTTTTCGCCAGATGGGGGTCGAGATTTTCCGCGACGCCGATGCACTTTGTGTCGAGGGCAAAGGCTGGGAAGGTTTGCGGGCGCCGGCCGAAGCGATCGATTGCGGCAATTCCGGAACGACCATGCGGCTATTGTCCGGTCTGCTGGCGGGCCGACCCTTTCACAGCGAATTGGACGGCGACCTGTCTTTGCGCCAGCGCCCCATGAAACGCGTGATCGAACCGTTGAGCCAGATGGGCGCCCATATC
>CAMLCX010000395.1 GCA_946478635.1 uncultured Pseudomonadota bacterium | reverse complement strand
CGGTCGAAGGCTTGGAATTGCACTATTCGTCCGGCATTCCAGTCTCTATAGAGACTATGGCAAGCAATAAAGCATAGATAATTCCGCTAGATAATTGAGTTTTAACATATTTTATCATATTTGTTACTGATTAATTAATATGGTATTTCATATGAGTATTGACTTTTTCAATACAGTTATTAGTATATCAGCATGACCCAAAGACGCTTGAACATAGTCGATGAAATGGCTTTATCTCGTCTCACACCGCCGGAAACGAAGACACACGAGCCGTCACCCGCAGACTGGATTAGAATTTTGCGAGACTCCCTTCGCATGACCCAGGCCGAACTGGCGAGCCGTGCCAAGATCACTCAACCGCACCTGGCCGGCATTGAGAGCGGCAAGACCGATCCGCAGATCAGCACCCTTAAGCGAATCTTTGAAGCAATGTCGTGCGATCTGGTTCTTGAGCCACGACCCCAAAAGCCCATCAAAGAATTGCTGCGTGGACGGGCTCGCGGCATCGCTTTTAAACGGCTGAAACAGTCTATGGGAACTATGGCCCTCGAGCATCAGGCACCGGAAGCCGATGTATTCAAGCAGCTTCTGGAAAAGCGTACTGACGACATTCTCGCTGATCGACGCGAAAAACTGTGGCAACAGCCAGCAGATGAGTGACAAGACCACGACATCCGGAGCGACACCGGGAGATGATACGTCTGGACTTATTCAAACCCAACTGACGACTCGCCACGCCCGGAACGCGGCCGAGCTCGACGCGATCTCACGCGCCTACAATAAACATGTCTATAGAGCTCGAAGAAAAAGCGCCGGCACAAAATGGCTGACCGATGAATTTATCCGCCGGGTCCATATCGACATGTTCGGTGAGTTCTGGGACTGGGCCGGAAAATACCGCACGGATCGACTGAACATCGGTGTCGAATTTCACCTGATACCTGAACAGATAAAATTGTTGTGCAGAGATTTCAGCTATTGGAATTCTGACAAGGGCTCGATGCCGCCACTTGAAATCGCTGCTCGGTTACAGAACCGACTTACCAGGATTCATCCGTTCACCAATGGGAACGGTAGACACGCGAGACTCATCACTGACATTTTCTTTCACTCGGTCAAACATCCCCTGCCCAAATGGCCACAGATTCAGCTCTTCTCTGAGGGTGACCAAATTCGATCTCGATATATCGAGGCAATGAAAGCAGCGGATAAAGAAGATTACCGTGAGTTAATGACGTTCATGAAAGAACTCGTTGAGTAGAGAAAATTTGTTTTGTTCCGACTTTCGATTATCACTTTGTTGATCACAGCTTGAGAAACGGAAATCGAATTGGCCGCAAGAAGGGTGGTCGATCGAAGTCTGATTTGACGGAATGTTGTTAAAACTAAGCCGCCACACCCCTTGCGGGAGTTGGCGGCTTAGCTGAATCAGAAATTGCCGAGGATGAATTACTTCTTGCCGGCTTTTTTTGCTGCCCAGTAAGCCTTCAATTTGGCCGACAATTTCGCTTTGGCTGCCGGGCTCATCGTCGTCTTCTTAGCTTTCGCAGGGGGTTTGACGGAACGCGTCGCTGATTTAGCTCGTCGGAGGTTCGCCCATCTGGCTTTTTGAGCAGCCGCAATCTTCTTTTTCACAGAAGCGCTCATGGTTCGCTGATTCTTTGATGCAGTTCCAGATTTGGTTGACCCGCTGAGGATACCGCGAAGCTCGTTGTTCAGAGCCTCGATTTGCTCTTTGATCGCGGTCGCCCTTTTGAGTTGCGTAATTGTAAGGTCAAATAAATTCATGGCGTCACTTAACATTCAAAGGAGGAGGAAATCAAGCACCGGCCAGATGCAAACGATGCCGTCGCAAAAAGTGTGTGCCCTTGTCAAAATGATGGTGGAGCAGGTAGCGTTCCCACATGGGTTTTGCCACGAGCACGTACATGGCTTTTGTTCCAGAGCGAACAGGTTCAACGGAAATCGAATTGCCCAAGCAAGTTATTCAGTTGGTTTCATCCGGCACGCCGTAGCTAATCGGTAACAATCAGGCACGGCAGCGGGGATTCTTCGCCGAAGTCGAGCAAGTCCTTTGCCGTTTCTAAATCGACGACGGCATACTTATTCTCTGGGCCATCCACGACTGCACAACATACTGGGTCTCTACTATTCAGTCCTCGATTGACTTCGCGGCAGGTGGCAATCGCTTCTTCTTCCGTGTCGAAAAATTCACAATACTCCATCATGGGTTCATGAATACTTTTTTATGACATCGGTCAAGATTTGACCGCCACATCTCCTCAGCTTCGTCCGCCGGTCCTTTTGACTTGGCAATAGTTGCGCAAGAAAGAAAGGCCAGGCCCCGCAACCCAGAAACGTCATTGGAGAATCGGTTCGCAGTTACAGTATCAGACACGCTATCGCCGTTAATAACGCACGACTCATGCTAGCTAGACCCCGGAACCGGTCCCCCCGGAACCCGGTCAAGATCAAGAAAAGCCCATTGGTGAAAATGGGCTTTTTTGATGGCTCGGTAATTTACCGTTGGAACCCAAGCGCGAAAATCTCTACGAATTCTCTGGCGGCGACGATCCTGGTGGTAGCGAAAGTTTGGGGGAAATGGCGCTTGTTTCCGGTGACAAGGTAGTCGGCATTTGCTGCCTCGGCGCACTCAAGAAATCGGTTGTCGTCTGGATCGCGCGACACCGACAGACTCCGTCTCGGAGAAACGGTTATTGCCGCGTTTTTGATAGCTTGCAGCGATTTTGCTACGGTCGCCGGGTCAAACCCGAACTTGTCCCGATAGAGCACGTCTTCATATTCTCTGAAAATCTCGCTTGAGATATATAATTGAAATTTTTGCGCGAGGGCTAACTGAAATATTCTTCGTGGAAGACCGTCAGGCTCAAGGTGGGCAGAGACTACGACGTTGGTATCAAGTACGGTCTTTAGCAGTACCATACTTTAAACGCCTTTCTCGGCGAGATTTGCGAATCTCCGCGTCAATCTGCCGCATAGTCATTTTAGATTTTCCCTTTCGGGTGGCTTCTTTGCCGATCAGGCGCAAGAATTCAGGTGCGGGCGCGATCGTGTCGATAAAATCTTTCACCCCCATGATGACGACTTGCGGCTCCCCGCGTCTGCCAACGACAAAGCGATCGCGCTTCTCCTTGGCGCGGCGCATGATCTGGCCGAATTGAGTTCTCGCGGTCAAGGCAGTGACTAGTTTAGGCATGGTGCGTTTTTCCATCTGATAAAGTCTCCCTTTATTATGTCGAATGAACTAATTAATTAGTTCAGGTTCAGTGTAATCCCGCCATAGAAATCTGTCAATAATCTCGACACAAACGGATTGCCTTAATACGTAATCCGGGGTGAACGAGATTGGTTAGTACGCCCTGTCAAACCTTGGAAAAATGTCCTGGACGACAAGTTTCTCCGTCTTTTTGCCTTTCCATCGCTCGCCTACGCTGGAGACAAAGGTTCGTTCAAAACCAATGTCTCAAGAAAGGAGATTTTACGTGATCGAGTACCTAACTCAGCGAAAGGAGGCTTGCCGTGTACAGCCCAAAGATCAGCGAAATTCTGATTCCTCGAATCTACCAGGTAGCAAAGAGCGCCGGTATTCCCATGACCAAATGGCTCAATCGGGTCATCGAGCAGGCGTTACCAGAAAAAGACACCGTCCACGAAACAAACGAAAGCAATTCTAGAAAGGAGAAACGGAACTATGGACGCTACGGAACTTGAGAAGCGAAAAGCGAGGGCCGTCAATGAAACACTGGCCATCGCGCCGATTTTTTTATCGTCCCTGTCAATCATGAAACGAAGTGTCACCCAAACGAGGCATTTCTAAGAGCCAGACCCAAGTCACGAAAGAAGCGGAGGAAACTCGCATGCAGGCACCAAATGAGATTGCTGTGAATTTAGGGGAGCTGTTCCTGAAATTGATACGGCAAGCCGTCCGCGAAGAGATTCGAACTCTGATCCGTGACCTTCGCCAAAACGATCGACTGCTCACGGTGCAAGAAAGCGCCAGGATGTTGGCTGTTTCGCCGGATTGGCTTTATCGCAACGCTATTAAACTTCCCTTTACTCGCAAGCTGGGTCCCAAGATGCTTCGTTTTCTCAACTTGGAATTGAACAATGGATGGCTACAAGGGCGACATCTTTTAGAGCCTGAAAAGTATGCAAGAAAAAACAGAAGTCGAGCAGGGTCAACGGTGTTCTTTTGGGTTCTTACTGAAGCGCAGTCTATCGGCTCTCCATTGCCAAACGCCTTTAGCGACCGCCGACAATCTCGATGATCGGCTTACGCCGCATCTTCTTTATTGCAGCGTGGCGTTCCGGTTGCACTCGAAACCGTACGCCTCGGCGTTCGATGATAACCGACTCGCCGCGTTCCGCGGCGTCAAGAACAAGCGAGAATCGTTGTTTCGCTGTAGCAGTCGTAAATCGTTTCATCGGTCACACTATACATTTTCTGGCGCGTTGCGAAATGGATTTGGCCAACTGCGCCAGATCCTCATCGGTGGGATTGCTACACCCTCTGATTAGCGGCTCGTCGATTCACCAGGTAAATGCTCTGTCATTGTTCTTCTCTGCGGCCTCGCATCGCACCGCACTCAGAGCGCTCCGTGGCTAACGGCGGCTGCTCGGTTTGCGGCGCGGCGCTTTTGAATTGAGCTTTTGGGAGATCTCGTACAATAGCAACTGCCGCTCTGTGTCCAGATCGCGGAGCGGAGTCCGATCCCACCACCGGTAGCGGGGATTGCTCTTGTCCCAGTGGTTCAATGCCTCATGAAGCATCTCTTCTTCGGCCCAGTGCTCGGATGCTTCATCGTCGTACACGTCGTCTCCAGTCAGGCCAAACTTGATACGAGCGCGATCCCAGTGAAACTCGCGCCGGGCTTCAGGAGATTCCCATTTCTTACTGCGGCCGCCGGCAAACCGGTAAAGCTCGATGCTCGAATCGTCGAGGCAGAAAGTGAGAAGGGTGAACGTCAGTGCCAGTCGCGCACGCGC